>NZ_CP036269.1:6665045-6827492 GCF_007744675.1 Gimesia alba | reverse complement strand
CAAAATATCAATGCAGGGACATATCAAGGATTATTGGGCTTGAAAAGTTTGAATTTAACCTCAGAATCTGAAAACAGAGTGCCTAGAAAACCTTCAATAAATACACAATTGCATACTGCTTCTCGTATTTATGTTTCGAGCAACAATGCACTGATAATCAATTCGATTCTCACATTAATTTAGTGCACACTACATTCTAATAATGACGACTCATGGTATCGACGGTCCGAGCCAAGAACACTGGCATCAGGTCGACTCCCCTCAGGGGCTTCGGATTGTCCGCTGAGGAACCACTTGTGAAATGCGAAAACCTCCGGCACCATGCGATCCATGATGCCTTTGTCGTGTGAATGAAAAGTCCGATATATTTGAGAAAGCCGATCAAAAATTAATTGATCCTCTCAAATCGAATTTAGAATGATCTTCAGCTTCTGTATCTCGTCAGCAGAAAGAAGAGGCATTATTTCTGTGGGATCATTTTTGGAGTTCTTATCTTCCAATTTCTCACGAACCTCCGACGCAGCAGCTTGGGCAGCTTTAGTCGCACCATAGAACTTTTCAGTCGTTGAAAAGTCTCGGTGTCGTAAAATGACTTTGAGAGTTTCTGCAGAGATCCCCGCATTGATCAGTCGGTGAGCACAACCCCGTCTCAGATCGTGAGCCGTGGCATACTTCAGACGGCGTCCCGTTTCTTCATCTGGTTGTTGAACGATAATTCTGGCTTGTTCTCCAATCTGAGCAATGATTCGGCTGACTCGGTCCGTTGACAGCCGTTTCTCCGTTCTCTGAGCCTGTCTGCTGGACTGCTTCTCAGCCCGTTTTCTCAGTTTTGCTATGGCATCGGAAGCAATCTCCCCCTGATGCTGATTGAATTCGACCTTGCGTTTGATTTTCGCTTTGCCAAGCCAGTTTCGGATGGTGGTATCAGAAACCCCACAAGCTCGGCCGATGGCAGTATTGCTGTACTGTTCAGCCAGCCTGGCGAGATCAGTGTTGGTCGGTCTGAACCATTCACTGTCTGTTTCGATCTGATATTCCATCGGCTGTGGGTCAACCACCCAACCTCGACGTTCTTTTTCTGGAACCTGTTCCAGCAGCTCTTGCAGACCTGGCAGCATTGGGATTTCCTGGTTCTTGCGGTTCTTTTGTGTAGAGGGAATGATCAATGTCGGGTGCAAATCCTGACGTTCTGGCCAGACGGGGTGAATCTTTCGCTCATCATCCCAGGAAAAGTTCATCACGTCACTGATGCGAAAGGCACTTTCCCAGAGTATCTGTAAAACGATTTTCCAGGAATCCGCCGGTTGCTTACCTACGATTTCGGGAGTCACCTCGATCATTTTTTCAAATTCTTCATTGGTGACCGGTCGTCCTTTCATCACATCATCCACACTCAGTTTTGTGACCGGAGGAACCTTCCGGATCCAGTCATGACGATAACAATACCGTACGAATGCCATAATTGCTCCCATCGTCGAGTTGACTGTCGTCGGAGCCCGGTAATCCTGACGGCTTTCTTCACCAGCGAGCAGCCGATCCTGTAAATACTCCAACGCCGTCAGGGTGGTGTATTCTTCAATGTTTCCATTCTCCTGAAGTTTCTTCTGCTTCCGCTGATTTTCCAGAATCCGGCCAGCGATCCCGATCCGCGACATGGAATTATCTAATGATTTATTCCGGAAACGCTTTTTGCAGTGTTCATAGTAGTGCTCCACACAATCCTGCCAGCGCATATCACTCAGGTATTCCACTCCTTCCTGGGGTTCTGGGGCAGGGGATGGAACATGAGTCTGGATTTCCAGGGCTTCCGTGATCACGCCGCCCGACTCGATATAGTTTCCGTTTAATAATCGCTCCCGGCACTCCCGCATGATCCGGCGGGCTTCTCGCCGATCACGTGTACCGCAACTCTTCCTGATCCGCTTTTGATGCAGCGGACAATAGAATTTCAAAACGTACCCGTTTCGGTCGGTCTGCTTGAGGGGCCGGTTCGGGTAGAGTTGAATGTTACCGATTTCAGGTTTACGAGGCATGGCAGGTCAGAAGAGGGGACTATTCTGCCTCACTTACTTTCGTTTGGGAATGGCTTTCGAAAAATTCGAGCAGGCTCTGGCCGGTAATCCAGCGTGTGTGACCGACCGTGACATACGGTAAACCGTCATCCAGCATCTTATCCCAGAACCGCTGTGAAATTCCGAGTCGTTGTAGCACCATCGCCTTGCTGTAGGCTTCATTTGAGTGGATCACTCCCGTATTCAGTTTGTTCATCGATATGGTTTCCTCAAAAATGGTTATCGAAATGACCGTATACAGAAAGAAATGGCACGCCGCTTCGGAAGTATCATTTAAAGCGACGTACCATTTTCAGGAGAACATATTTCATGAATCGATTACTTTGTTTTCTCATCCTTTCCTGTAATCGAGTCCTGTGATTTCAACTTCACCAGTTGCTGTAAACTGCGCCACGAGAGAAATACCTTTTGCGGTGATCCCTCAGCAAACTTGACATGAATCCCATGACATTCTTTTCCGGAAAGAGAGCATTTCCCTTTCCCGGTTGATTCGATGGTAACCATGATTTACCTCACTTCTGTTGCTTCCCTGATACAGCCAAAATCAGATACTGCTATTTAATGAAACTGACGATGAACATCAGCAGGAGCAACAGACCTAAAAGTTGTAAAATAACTGTCAGGCATCCATTCCCACGATTAATTGAGACCAGGCGATCAACGCTTGCTTTTTTTCGTCCCACGTTAACCACCACAGCCCTTTGCGATCACCCCGATCAAAATGATCCAGAACGCCAGACCGATAATAATCTCGACACCTGATGCATCAGGCGTTTCACGGACAGTTGTCTGCCGGTCAATTTCAAACCGTTTTCCCATTAGTTAATCCTCCTCAATGTAAACGACGATTCGCTCACGAATCGAAACAGAGTTGTGGGTTTCATCAATCATCGAGACAGCCTGTTGTACGACCGCATCGGGATTGGCCAGCACCTGATTCACCAGGCTGAGCAGCTGGGCCGACGGCGGCAGCTGGACGATGACCTGCTGCGGGGCGGCGGGAGCCAGTTGTCCCGTACCGGGGCCAGCCGGAGTACCTCCGATGACCTGCGGGTGACTGTTCATTGAACTGCGTTTCATGAATGTTCCTTTCCAGGAATAAGAGCCAGCCGGGACCTGGCCGGGTTGAGATTGAAATATTCCTGCGGTCTCCCGGGACAGCAGTAGTTGAAAATGACTATGAAATGAAAGGGAAACAGGAGCTGTTTCTCTTTCATAAGAAGTCAGTCTCAGCAGGGGGTGTTTAGAAACCATAGGGTTTCTATCCGGTTATTAACCCGGTTAAAAACCAGGTTCTTTATTCGTTTTTCTAACTATTCCAGTTCACAAAGATGACCGTCCCTGTCAGTCCAGACCGAGCCAAACGGTTGTTTCAGCACGTCTTCCAGGCAGGTGAAATACATATTTGAGTAATCGCATAACTGCATCAGTTTTTGTTTGTCGTCCGGCTGCAGGCAGACCCACAGCACGTCGTCACAGGAGCTTTCATATGCACGAAACCGTTCCTGAATTCGCTGGTGATTTCGTACTGTTCCCGTATGTAACTCCACAAAATATTTCTTGTTGATTTCCAGAAAGAGCATCTCAGCATCAGCACGATACCGGGGATCGACATCGTGAAGCCGTTTGAATTCAGCATCCGGATACAGCAGGCAAAATGTTGTGAGATGATATTCATGGATAAGCTGGTCCATCTCTGGTCGTTTCCCGTTATAGAACATGTCTCGCGGCCGACCGTCGCCGGTGATCTGTGCGGAACCGATGTATTTAATAATGCCCCGTTTTCGCAGTTTGGCAGTGGTCTGATAGGCCTTTGCCAGACTGGGAAACAGATCCAGAAAATGATGGACGCCACAAACATGAGTTCTTACCCTCTCCACGATGATTCGTCTGCGTTCGAGCCACGCTGCCTGCCCCTGACGCTGGCGGGCGTACAATATTTCGGGGTTTGGTAATCGGCCCCCTGAATGATGTTCTGGATCGCGTCTTGCATCATGTGCTCCGAAATCCCCGGCCATGCGTAAGAGTCCTTTAAAATCGGTGACTGTTCTTTAAAGACGTGCCCCTGTTCACGGACATACCGCGTCCCAACCGGGAGTGTCATCAGTTCCTGGATGAGCATCTTTCCCTGGCCGCTCACGCCGCCAGATGAATCAGGATCGTACTGCAGGGCGCCAAAGATTCCGCTCATCAGTCTGGCATCTTCCAGGCTGCCGACCCGGTAGCATTCCACCCGCCGTGCGTTCTGGAATAAGGTCACACGAATTTCACTGGATACGATGCTCAGAGACTGCGTGATCAGGATTAGTTCAAAGCCGTACTTTTCTAAGGTGGCAACTGCCCTCAGCAGGTCTTTGGTGATCAGGTTCCAGTTTGCCGCTTCGTCAATCACCAGGACCAGGCTTCGTTTGTGACGTTCCACGTACTGAATCGCTTTATAGGTCCAGAGCTGGAGTACGATTTCGATGGTCTGGTCAGTGGCACCAGATCCTTCCACGATGAGAGTGTCATAGCGGTTGATAAGATCATCGCAGTGAAGCGTTCCGCACCTGGAAATGAATGCCGGATCTCGACATGCAGGTTCCAGCAGGCGAAGTGTGGGAGACACTTCGTTTCGAAGCTGGCCGGGAGAGAGTTTGGCCAGCGATTGGAGTCTGTCAACCGTTTCCTGGTGTGTGCAGTGTCGCAGCAGGAACTCAAAATCCGGCAGGTGAGGCTGAATGGCGAACGGCAACCAGAACAGAGGAGCGTAGGCATTCTGGAACTGGATGACTTTCAGCGCTTCGTCAGTATATTCTGCAATACGAGGACGACTCACGCCGTCCAGTGACCGGCGGCCGTAAAGCGGTTCTGCGATCAATGACCGTTCATAGTCATTTTCTCTCAGTCGCTGTAATGGATCAGTATGTTCAGATTCCCAAAGAGAAATAAAACCGGGAGCCCGATCAGTACGCCGTAACTGATCGTAAAGTATTCTTTTGGTCGATCCTCCACAGATATGATGTTGAAAGAACCGGCGAGATAAACTGTCCTGCGGATCTAACGCGAGAATCTTACGGGTTTCATGAGTGAGTTTATCAATCACGCCGAACGTTTTTCCCATCCGGGTCGCACCGACAATGAGAATCATCAGGAGATACAAACACAAAATCATCCGAGTATCTCCTTGATTTTCTGTGTGTATTTCTGCCGGGCGTGCAGAATGGCGGCGTTGCGTTCGAAATCGTTTAAATTCAGGTTTTGAAGTAAGCGGAGTTCTTCTTCAAATGCGGCCCGTACCTGCCCCAGTCTTTCCGCACGATCAGGTGGAGGCGGTGGCGAAACAGGACGGGACTTCTTCGATTTCCGGGGAAACCCGTGCTCTGAAAGATGACGAATGCCGAGGAACAGCATCACCATCATCCAGACGAACAGCATTAAAGCGAACACAGCAACCATAACAGTAAAATCACTCCGAACGGGATTAACAGATTCTGAATGGGGTTATCTTGAAAGTTTCCCTGATGAGTAATGCAGGCTGAGACAAAGCTCAGCACTGCCCAGTGCACAGGGAAGAAAATGGTGTAGGTGGTTTTTCCCACCAGCCCCAGGTTGGGGTAAGCAGCGAAAATCAGAATGCCGGCCAGGATGTAGAAAAGCCAAAGAAAAGCTTCCATGAATCACTCTCGATTGTTATGAAGGACACACATCAATGTTTGGTATAATCAGCTCTCAACGACTTCATATATACAGGGGAGATAACCGCAGGCGATAGAAGGAATCACGTCCCAAAAAGAGAAGTTGCTAAGGCGCAACCATGACCATGAAACGAATAGAAGAAGAAATTGCAGATAGAATAGTAGGGATTCGGGAGTCGCTGAATTGGACTCAACAGCAGTTGGCAGAAGCTGCCGGAATTACGAAAGGACATCTGAGCCGGATCGAATCCGGACAGAGACTTCCTCTCCCACCCCTTTTGATGAAACTGGCGAAAACTCTCAATATTTCTGTCTCTGCATTACTGCCCACTGACGAATTAAGCTGGCAGTATGTAGATGTAACGGACGTCAAAGGCATTGCGAGCCTGTTTCATATCAGCCTTACAGCAGTTGCCAGCGTAGTCCTGTATCGTCCCTGCGATCACTTTCCTACTCAGAGGCATGCGGATGAGTATGTACGCCGGATGGGAATGCTGAGTGATACGGGGATGAAATGGTCAAAAGACCATCGTGATCTGATTGAGGCAAATAAAACAAATCAGATTCATTATCATCTCTGGCGGCGAGCAGAGTTCCTGGAATTTACCAGACGGGATGTGGTGGCAGCTGAAATGGCGAGCGATATATTAAAATCGGAAAACACGATTTTCTGTGTCATCAGTAACAGTAATTTCGATAAAGTCGCCTCAGTGATCTCAAAAAAAATCCGCTCAGTCCATTGGGAACAAATCGGCTTGTATCTACCAGAGTTCTTTTTGGTGAAGCATAACGATTTCACATTTGACTATGCCTGGAACGAAGAACGTGCCAGCAAATTTATCAAAGAAGCCATGAAGGCGATCACGAACACCTATAAGGAGGTTACTGTCACGACAGAATCAATGCGCGACTTGCCTGAAGACATGAAAAAGGTAATTCATGCCAGAACTCTAAAAGCTCTGGGAAATCGATAAGCGAGGAAACTTACCTGCAGATTAGCTAGTCTCATCGTTTAAACTGTGTGGCGGTATCTTTATTCTTCTAGTAGATTAGGTACATGAAAAAAAAGCACCAGGACAAATACGATGTTTCCGGAAATATTGAAGCTCAGTTTGTGGACGATGCTGAGACCGTCCTGGTGAATAAACTGGGGATTACCGATCTGGAAACATTACAGCATTTTGAAGAACTGGAATTGGCAAAAGCATATGAGTCTTTGTTTTCAGAAGTCCGGTTTGATACTCCCATGACATCTGAGCTATTGCTGCATATTCATGCTAAGATTTTTGGGGAGTTGTTTGAGTGGGCTGGTCGATGGCGAACTTTACAAATAAGTAAACCCGGTGCGATCTGGCCACCTCCACATTATCTGGACGAGGCAATGCAAAATTATGAGAAAGATGTTTTGCAGAAATATCCGGCTATCCGCCTCACAGATGACAAAGGGTTCTGTGAAGCGATCGGCGAAATCCAGGGAGAGTTTTTGGCGATTCATCCCTTCCGGGAAGGAAATGCCAGGGCAATCAAGTTAATGACTGATTTGCTGGCCATTCAGTCTAACAGACCTTTATTGATATATGACCAAACCGAACCTGGGATGGAGCAGTATATAGAAGCCGCCAAAGCAGCATTGATCCGGAAAGACTATCAGCCGATGATTGCCATTATTGAGCAGGCTTTGGCTGAGGCTCGGAAGCAGACATAGCTTCCAGTTGCTGCATGATTTTGCTACGCGTTTCTGCAGTGAAGGGGGGCAGTCCTTCAATCACACTATTGCGTTCTGTAACCTCAAGAATGCGCGCACGCCGAATCGCATCATCTTTCAGCCAAGGTGATGCTTCACGTAAAGTCGGTCCTGTTCCAAAACTGTTCATGCAGTAATTATAGCATGTTTTTGCCCATGAGGCTAGAGGCAAAAGTGAAGTGCAGACCGGGATTTACAGCGTTAATCCGATAATAACCATACTTGTAGAAGTGGTATTCTGAAGCTTTATAGAGCACATAGGCGAAAATCTACGCCTATGTGCTCAAGCTCTGCTCCCCATGCTACTTTGATTCAGAAGTAGGTTTGGTCTCTTGTTTCTGTTCCTGCTTTTTCTCTTCAGGACTTTTTGAGCCACCGTTGGTCATTTCTTTTCTCCAGTTCTAAATTTGAGTGTCAATACCGATTTCCTGTATTAGGAAATTTCCCATTTTGGGAAATTCTATCCAACTGAATAGTCTGCTGCAACTAGAAATTCGAAAAGAGCAGGCTAAATGAAAAAAACCCGTTACTCACAAAAATATTCACAGCTATTAAAGGCTTTAAAAGAAGCCCGGATTGAAGCTGGATTGACCCAAACAACAGTAGGAAATAAATTTGGAGCTCACGCTTCATTTGTCTCTAAATGTGAATCAGGGGAAAGAAGAATTGACGTGATTGAACTTGCTTCCTTCTGTAAGATTTATAACGTCCCACTCACTGAATTTTTACAACGTATCGAACTCTAATGAGGATTGACTGAGTATGTTTTCTCTGCCCCACTAACCATCAGTCCCCAAAAACATGTCAATTCGCCGATAGTATTTTTTCAATTATGTTGGCAAGTTACTTATGTGGCCTTCAAGTCGGGTTTGCTAGTGGATGGGATGATTGATCCACTCTTGGACGCCAGTTGTTAAAGTGATCGAACGGTGGTACTGTTTGCCCTGTCAATGAAAGATGTGTACACAGGGAACTTCGGCTTACTCATCGCGTTCGTCTTGCCGGGCTTCGTTGTCTTGTGGGGCGTGAGCTACTTTTCTGAGACAATTCGTCTTTGGCTTTCAGGTACGACGCCGACCATCGCTGGCTTCATGTTCGGAACTCTTGCGTCCGTTGCGGCAGGAGTCACGGTCAGCACGGTGCGGTGGCTCGTGATCGACAAGATTCACCATTGGACAGGAATTCGGCAACCACCTTGGAATTTCTCCCGTTTGGGACTAAATGTCGAAGCATACAACGTGCTCAACGATATTCACTACAAGTTCTACCTGTTTCACGCGAATGGGTTAGTGGCGTTGTTTTTCGTTTACGTGGCCAGACGGACATACTACGGAATGCTGTCAGCCCCGGTTGGATGGTTTGATCTAGGCTTTGCGATTCTCTCATTGGTCTTGTTTGTTGGATCGCGTGACGTGCTACGCAAATACCATGAGCGAGTCAGCCAATTACTCGGCACTCTGCAAAGCGTGCCTGATCCAGATCGAGAGTCAGAAAGTTCAGCTTCTTCCAAGGACCAAAGTTGATAATTGGGCGCCACATAAGTGTGGCATTGTAAAATTGAACCTCTTCCTTTTCATCACTCATTTAGGAGGTTCGACTCATGTTCGACAAACTCTACAAACAACCGCATGCCATAGCACGCCATCAAAACGGTCCGCTGGCTGAGGAACGTCGCCGTTACCTCGTGTATTGCGCCGAGCAGCAGATGTCACTGGAGACCTTGGAACACATCGCCCGCAAAATATTAATCATTGCCAGGACTCTACGTTTAGTCGAGCGGCCTGGTGAACTGATCACTCGAACTGAAATCGTGTCTGCAGCGCATCGCTGGGTAAAAGAGCGAGGGCGGAAAGTGCAAAATGTTTGTCGTGAGTGTCGCAGGTTTATCGGACATGCCGTTCGGTGGTTGTCTTTCTTGGGACGATTGCAGACACCTGTTGCAGTCCGTCAACCGTACGCCGACCTAGTTGCACAATTCATTGACTATATGATCCAAGAGCGTGGATTATCCCAGCGGACAGTGGCATACAACAGTCAGCAAGTTCAGGCTTTCCTCACGGAAATCGACAAAGCCAATTTGCAGCTCAGGACACTGACCGGGAGCCAAGTGAATGAACTCCTGGCTAACAAAATTCGCAATCGCGGGTACGTGCGAGTGACTGTGAAACGGATTGCGACAGCGATCCGTACGTTCTTACGATTTGCGGAACAACACAAATGGTGCAAGCCGGGATTGTCGGATGCGATTAGGACACCACGGGTCTATGCCCATGAGGGGCTGCCGCTGGGCCTATCATGGGACGACGTGAATCGACTGATTGCTGCAACAGAGGGGGACGAGTCGGTCGAAATTCGTGATCGAGCCATCTTATTGCTGCTGGCGGTGTACGGTCTACGCTCCGGAGAAGTCACGACCCTTAAGTTGGATGACTTCAACTGGGAGGATGAACTTCTGACCGTCTCTCATGGAAAAAATAAGCGGCCACGGACTTATCCGTTGTGCCATCCAGTTGGCGAGGCTGTTCTCCGATACTTGCGAGTGCGACCTCGATCTGATCGGCGGGAGATATTTATCACAGTTCTGGCACCATTTCGCTCCTTACATGGCGCGACCGTGGGAGGAATGGTCAGTCGTCGTTTGCACGCATTGGGTCTGACATTGCCGCATTATGGTGCCCATGTGTTGCGGCATGCATGTGCTCGCCACTTGCTGGCGCAGGGTTTCTCATTGAAAGAGATTGGCGATCACCTCGGGCATCAATCACCGCAGGCAACGCGCATCTATGCCAAAATTGATCTGGCCGCACTGCGCATAGTTGGTGAATTCGAACTGGGAGGACTGCTATGAATATTTGCGATCTAATCACGGAATATGTGGCGTTCCGCCGAACACTCGGTGAGCGGTGCAAAACCAATGAAGACGTTCTTCGATCCTTCTCGCGTGCTATCGGTCCATGTACACCAATGACGCGGATACGTAAAAAACATCTCACGGAATTCTTGGCGGGTTCGGACCGGATCACCAACGCATGGCATGTCCGTTATTCAGCGATGAAAGGATTTTTCGAGTTTGCAATCAATCATGGGGACATGCAAAACAACCCCCTGCCAACACAATTGCCAAAACGCCTTCCGACGCTGATTCCATATATTTACTCACGAGCAGAAATCCGCCGGTTACTGAACGCAATTCGTTTGGTGCAACTCCCCAATCGAATGGAGCCGCCTACGCTGCGAGCGATTCTGTTGCTGATGTACGGGGCGGGATTGCGTCGTAGTGAGGTGCTCAACCTGTTAGCTGCCGACGCGGATTTGGAAAACTCTCTACTCACCATTCGCGACACCAAGTTTTTCAAATGTCGATGGGTTCCGATTGGCCAAGATCTGACAACCGTACTCAGTGACTATGCCAGTTGGCGGTCTGTCCGATTTCCAGCAGCGGGTGTTGATGGTCACTTCTTTCTTGATTGCAACGGGGAGCCACTCTCCTGGTGGCCGCTGCATCATGCGTTTGATCGTCTTCGACAACACGCCGGTGTGCAACGGTCGGATGGCGGACGCTATCAGCCTCGGATGCATGATCTTCGTCACACGTTCGCAGTTCACCGCCTAACAGATTGGTATAGAAAGGGATTGGACGTTCAACGGTTGGTATATCACCTCTCCGTTTACCTGGGACACTCACAGCCAGCCAACACACAAGCTTACCTAACCATGACACCGGAGCTGTTGCAGCAAGCCAGTACCTGCTTCGAGCGGTACGCCTGCGGGGAGGATAATCATGCGTGACATATCCTTGATCGGCCCATGGGTTCGCCGATTCCTCATGGAGCATATAATCGGTGAGCGAAATCTCGCCCTGAATACTCAGCGAAGTTACCGCGACACCTTGCGGCTGTTACTACCAGCTATCGTACGGCGAACACGCAAATCAATTGATCGCCTGACCGTGACCGATATCTCGGCCGACCGCGTGCGCCAATTCTTAAATGACTTGGAGGAGAAACGGGGATGCACAATCGCTACCCGCAATCAACGATTGGCGGCCATTCACGCCCTGGCTAAGTTCATTGGCTTGCATGCTCCAGAACTGATCGAATGGTGTGGACAAGTGCGAGCCGTGCCATTCAAAAAAGCTCCACGAGCGCTCATCACTTACCTGGAGAAGCCAGAAATGGATGCCTTGCTCGCGGCGCCAGATCTGGCGACCGCACAGGGCCGGCGGGATCACGTCTTACTCCTGTTTCTGTACAACGCAGGAGCCCGGGCTGATGAAGCGGCCCAGCTCCTGATTAGTGATTTGTCATTGACTCATGTCCCAGACCGCGACACGGCCTCAGTTCTGATCCGCGGCAAAGGGAATAAGTGCCGACAGTGTCCATTGTGGCCACAGACAATTCAGGAATTAGCAACACTGGTCCAAGGGCGTGATCCCAGCGAACACGTATTTCTGAATCGTTGCGGACGACCAATTACAAGATTTGGCATTCATTCGCTTGTGGAGCGTACTGCAGGACGTGCATCCAAACAGATGCCCTCTTTGACTAAAAAACGAGTCAGTCCACATACGATTCGACACACGACAGCGACACACTTATTGCGTTCGGGAGTCGATATCAACACGATTCGAGCGTGGCTTGGTCATGTCTCGCTGACGACGACGAATGTCTACGCGGAAGTGGACTTGCAGACAAAAGCTAAAGCCCTAGCCAGCTGCGAAGTCAAAGGGAAAAAGAACGGCAAACCGTGGAAGGAGAATAAAGGACTCATGGAATTCCTGCGATCTCTATAGTCCGGTTGGTTATGTGGCGATCAGGACAGTCTCGCACGGTAGAGATGGAGCGAACGGAAGCAACGCCACATAACCAGCTTGCCAACATAACTGCAAAAATATTACAGCCGAACAACTCAATTACTGGAAATGGATATTGAAAAGCCCCGAACTGAAGCGGCAACTCATCCCACTCCCAAGGATGAATCATTTTCTTAATTTCTTCTGCCCCTGATTCTGTTTCAACTTAAATTCCAAGGCATCCACAAACTCTGGAAGCGTGGTACCCAAAGCGTGACATACTGTCCGAAGTTGAATGATATCCATGCGTCGCTCTCCGCGTTCGCATTTGCTTACAAATGACTGACTTTGCCCAAGCCGTTTAGCCAATTCGACTTGAGAAACTTTTTTCTGCTTTCGAGTTTCTTTCAGTAACCGAAGCAGGATTGAATATTCCTGGGTAAAAACGGACTTTTCCATATCGCCTCTTGAAATAAAGAAAGGCGAATCGTATAGTCCGTATTGGAATAGTCCAAAATGGACTATAATGAGATTTTATGTCAACTGAGGAGAAAAGAGATGACCAACGGTGGCTCAAAAAGTCCAGAAGAGAAAAAGCAGGAACAGAAACAAGAGGCCAAACCTACATCTGAATCAAAATAGTGTGGTTTGAATCTTGAGCGCATAGACGAATATTCCCGTTTATGCGCTCTTTCATGTTTCAGAAAGTCGCACCAAATAAGGATGTTTTTTCGATTGAGGGTCAGATAGCGCGAAATGTTATTCGGAAAAGCAAATTGCTTTGCACAGCATGAAGCCGCTATAGCGGTTTAGCTGGAGTCTGATATCTACTAAATTGGGAGACTATTCAATATTTTGCCCGACATAATTTTACTGGTAAGCACTGAGGGTTAAGAAGGTTTTCACTAAATTATCTGAACTTACTGATACTCGATCAGATACGTTTCACCCGATTTGCTCTGAAACAAGATTTTTTGGAACCGGACAGCATCTTGGTCAACACCGAGTCCAAGAGCTTTGGGATAGATGCGCCACATCTCTCTGATGGATAATTCCGATTGTTTTCCTTCCCAATGAAACACTTCATTCTCATCGATTTGAAAATGAATGGCTACTTGATTATCGAGTTCCAATTGCACATCCACTTCTATGGTAAATTCTTTTCTATTTGCAAATAGCCCTGTTTTGCGCATGTCCCAATATCTTCCATTGACGTGTTGTATTCCAAATTGATTCCCATCTTTACCGAGAGAAATCATGCAATAGGCTTCTCCTACAGGGAGCATGAGGTTGATTTCCCCATTACCCTGGATGCGTGTCAGTTGAACCTGCAATTGGTAGCTGCCTGTCGGAACCACCGGCAAAATCAAGCTTGAAAAATCGCTTCCACCTTCGATAAAGAGTTCTTGTCTGAACTTATTCTCGTGTTCTTTCTCTGGAACTTGAGCGGTTTTCCAGTTTCCTCTGAATGCATGCTGGCTGGAATCGATTTCTTCCAGTAAGTTTTTTGGCTCTAGATAGTGATCGGTCCTGTGAAACTTCCAGCGGTTTTGAGAAATTATGCCCTTGTCTTCAACATTGAGTGAGAGACTGTGAAAAACTACTTCTGCCTGCTGGGCACCCAAACCAAAACTATGCTGCTGGACCTGCCAATCACTACGCAGTGAAAGCGATTCGAGGGAGCCCTGCCAGCTCAGTACAGTAGAGCCATTTAGATCTGCTGAAATGAAAGCCCGTGAATTGTTTGTGGCTACTTTTAACAGTAATTGGTGACGCTGAAAATTTGGAAGATGTCCTGGAAGATGATTTCCGAGTTCCTGTCCGTAAGGAAGTGCCAATCCACACCATTGATCACGCCCCACTGATAGCATTCCGCTCTTTTTGCCAACTGGGAAGATCAGGTTGATTTCTCCAGTCCCCAGTTTGCGAGTGAATTCGAGCTCCAGTTGGTAGTCGTCTTCTGTTTGAACGGGAATCGACAAGCGAGAAAATCCCCCGGGCAACACCCTCAATCCCTCCTGAGTCTTGGACCAGTCTCCAACAACAGTGTCTACAGGCAGTTGAACTTCTTTCAGGAGATCAACGTTTGCCCAGAGTGAGGGGCTAGAGGCTTCTGGTTGTGTCGAGGGATTTTGTGGAATAGCGGTTACCTGATTATCTGATGGCTTCAGCTGCGAGAACCACCAGATGGCCACAAGAATTAGAACAGCAACTCCAATTGCAGTCTTGTAATTACTCGAAATGGATAGATGAGGCAAAACTTTAGCTGTATCATCAGTGTTAAGTTGTTTCAGCGCAATCGCAAACTCTTGCATCGAGCTAAATCGGTCTTCCGGTTTCTTGGCGATTGCTTTAAGGATAATTTGCTCCAGTTCAGGACGAATGCTGGAATTGAGTGAAGAAGGGGACATCGGTTTTTTAGAGAGAATTTGACCGATCACCTGATTCACCGACCCGGTAAAGGGTAGCTCACCAGTACAAAGCTCGTACAGGATCATCCCCAGTGAATAAATATCGCTGGCAGGTCCGATTATTTCTGTCTCACCCCCAGCCTGTTCGGGAGACATATATGCAGGCGTCCCGAGAAGTTGTCCCTGCTGCGTCAATTTGGTTTCATCGCTCTGGTGAAACAACGATAAACCAAAATCAGTAATAACCGGTTGGTCTCCTTCTCTGTCAAGCAGAATATTGGCGGGTTTCAGATCACGATGCACGATTCCCGCATCATGAGCAGAAGCCATTGCTAAAGCCAGTTGTCTAACCAGCTTTATTGATTGATCCAGAGTTGGATTTTCTTGTTTCTTCCTTTCTGCCAATGATCCCCCGTCTATATAGGGCATCACCAGGAGGACACAATCATCTGTCTCTAACAAATCATAAAGGGGGCAGATATTGGGATGGTTGAGTGCTGCAATTGATTTTGCTTCTCGCAGGAACCGTTTTTCCTCTTCAGAACCAGGTTGTAAATTGTGTCTGGGGATTTTCAGGGCGACATCGCGCTCTGTCTTAGGATCATGAGCTCGTAAAACCTGTCCGAAAGCACCTTCTCCTAGAATTTCTTTAACCACATACCGTCCATATCTGCGACGCGCCAACTGGTGTCCTTCTGGAAGAATTGTGGTCTGATTTGCCAGTTGTGATTCGGTCCAGGGCTCTGACAGATTGCCGCGATTAGGCAGATCTTGTTTGGCTGCCTGTTGTAATCGAGGAATCAATGACTCCCTCAGTTGCGGAAATCGCGATTCATATTCGGAAATATCTAAATGGGAGTCGGCTCTTAATCGCAGAATATATTCTGCGACAATCAGTTCCTGGTACGAATCGTGATCTTGAATCAGTTCCGGAAATCGTTCCACATACTCTTCTACTCGAACTGATTGGTCTGCTTTCAGCCTCTGTTCCAATTCTGCATGAACAAGTTCGGTGAGCAAAACTGATCGATCAATTCCATCCTGAAGTAAAAAGTCTTCGATTGGGGATGAGACATTCGAGTGGAGTGAGTCTTCAAACTGTGCGACAATTGCTTCCAGTTGTTGCCAATCTGAGTGTGAATCAGACATTACGTACTACTCCAGCAATTCAACGAGTTCTGTCCTGGCCCGGCTTAATATCCTACGTACGGTCCGTTCGCTTCGGTTGACTTCCTGACTGATTTCCCGCTCACGAAATCCCTGAAGACGCATGGAAATCATGGTTTGTCCCTGTTCATCAAAAGGGCGCATTAAGTGATCAACGATTTCCGTCAGTAAAACTGCCTGCTCGGAAGTGGGCTCACGAGAAATTAACTCCCATCCTCCTATTGCCTGATTTTCAATTTCTGGACGATCGATGGCGTCTTCACGTGAAATGTCTCGTTTCTTTCCTCGGAAGTACCGAGCCTGTTTAGCACATTTTCGTACGGTGATTGTGACTAACAAAGCCCAAAGCCCATCCCAACTTTCCAGATCGAAATCATCACTTTGATTTCGACGAAAGAAACTCTGATAAACCGACTGGAGAATATCTTCCGGATCTACTTTCTGTTGCAACCTCGCATTGAGGCGGGAGCGTGCCAAGAGCAGTAATCTGCCTGTAAATCGCTGAAAAATCTCATCGGCAGCCTGCTCGTCTCCTGTTCCCAAGCGTTTCATGACTTGCTGAAAAGTGGATGTGGAGTCCATTGATCAACATCCAGAAACTATTTCAGAAAATTTGTGAAAAGCCATGTTTTACTGTCCTCAAAAAAACTGTTCCTCCAATTGGTCAAATAGGGGGAGACCTTGGAAATGAACCTAAGGCTCCATGATGAACATTTTGTCCCAAGAAAGAGGAAAGAACAATGCCATTGATCCTGATTACAGCTGCTTTCGTGAGAACTCTTTCCACCGAAACCGAACTATTCAATCGAGAAACGGTCGCCTTACCCGTCGTCAAGTTAGTTCTCGGGAGCCTGAAACTGAGGATTTAACTCGATGTTAAAACAAGTGAGCTCAACTGGCTCCCTTTCTGGCAAGAGAAAATGAATCAGGTTTGACTGAAACAACTCAGTTTATGACATACCCATTTCACAACAACATCGATTCAAAACAGGAGAAGACAATGTCACGATTCTTTTTTATCACAGTAGTATTTTCATTTGCATCACAGTCACTTATCGCTTTTGCAGAGAGTAAGCCGATCTACAATGCCAGATCATTGGTCGATCGAGACTGGGCTTGCGCCTACAGCATCACCCATACAGATTACAACAGATCAACCTTTGCAGATAACGATCAATCAACAAACCGTCGTACAACTCGCTACGGAGCTTCTCAGCCTTCGAAATACAATTCAACAGTTTCCACGATTCTCTCGTTAAAACCAGTAGAGGCTTGGGATGAAGGAAAAGCATGGATTCTCAAAGCAACTGAAAATGACGGGAACACAAATCAAACCACCTATGAATCCTGGAAGGGCTTTTATCAGTTTCTGGGGGATCCGGACGATGATGAGAACTTGGTTTTGCGTCTTGGTTTTACCAGAAAATATTCCGGTAAGAAAAGTCTTAACGGTATTACATGGTCCCTGGATACCCGCTATGAGAAAAAGGGAGCTGACATTTTCATTCCTTTGGATGGACGGACTGTCCCCAAAAATCGAATCACCCTTTCAGTGGTAGAAGGTTTTTTTGTTAATTCTCAAGGAGAGCCGACTATCGTCCGGCACGAACCCTATGGTTTTCTGCAAAAGCTTTCCGGCGTTGGGGATATTAAAACGGTCTATTCCACCGGATTTATCGGATTGGGTGATACCGTTGTGATGAAAGATGTTCCTGTCGAGGTTCTTCTGAAATCAACCGGACTACTCAATTCTCTTCCCACTGGCTGCAAGCTGCATCTCAGTAAATAAACCATCCAAAGCTTCATACCTGTTACAGACGTTCCATAGAGAATTAGAACCAAGAAAGGAAGTTACCATGTATGCCATCATCATCGCCGTTGCTCTGGGGAATTTTCAAGGACTTGATCAAATAGAGCCAGGGAACTGGGTTCACAAAAGTAATGATCAGTATCTGCAGCTCAACATGCAGTTGTTTGGACGGAATTCAAAATTGAAAACGGTTTCGTTTATGTTTACTAGAGTGGGTAAAAATCCGTCTGGAAAGCCTTATTTTGAGATCAAGCAACTTGGAGGACTGTATTCGGTCGAGCAGAAAGGAGATGAAAAACTCATCTATTGTGAATTTGCACGGCTGACCGAACTTTTTGAAAACAGGGGAAAGGAGTCCAGCAAGCGAAATGTTGATTATACAGTCGTATTTCACGCAAAAGTGACCCGCTCAGGAGAGCTGGAAATTTACTATACCAGTGACGATGTGAAAAACCTGATTGGATGGCCTGTGAATCAAAAAATGAGATTCCAGAAGAAAACGAAGGATTCGATTTCAAAATAACTTTTTGAACCAGAAATGCTGCCAATATTCGAATCAGATATCGGCAGCATTTTTTTTACGCTTGGGAATCTTTCATCGAAGGCGATAAAGATGGACTCATTATTCAGTGATACCGACTTATTCAGTTTGTTGTTTCCGGCACTGATTTTTCTTTATGTCGGACAGCTGTGCGTGAAGTCGAATTCAAAAGCTGACCTCTGGAGCAAACGGATCGCCTCTTTCCTGTTTGTATTGATGATTGGTGTAGAAATTCTTACTGGAGATGTGATTGATCCCTATCAGTTTGGTGGGACGGTGACCACGGCCTTGGTAGTCGCTGGCATGGCACTGGGACTTTGCTGGATCTTGCTTCCCATACTCTTTTCGCTTTATGAACAAACAATTGGGGCTGGTGTAGAACGCTTGAGATCTTTCCTGAGAAAACGACGTGAGCGTTTACAAGAAAAGAAACTGGAACAAGAACGGAAGCGAAGTCAAAAAGAGAGAGAAGCTGAATTAAGACGGAGAAAGCCCGAACAAGAACAACAGCAGCAAGAAGCAGAACGCAGGAAACAATATCAAGAGGATCAGCAGCGTCGACGGGAGGAAGTACGCCTTCAATGTCAATTACTATACGACCAACATGCCCTGGAATTGAGAGATAAGCTCAAGCCGGAACGATTGGAAGCTTATTTTCATGAATATCTCTCCGACCAGTATTCCGCAGAAATGGTGGAGAAACGGGGTGAATTACTCAAGGAGATGATTGCTCAGTCACTCGGCAGAGAACCAAATGGCCAGACTAATTTTAACTCGTTGCAGGAAATTGCTCTCTATTTTCGAGAACAGAGAATCGAGATTGAAAAACTCGAATACGATCCAATCACTCTTCAGACGATTCAAGCTTCGCTCAGTGCACAGGAGGAAGGACTGATTCGAGCATTTTTATCACGTAATCACTAACCTGCAATGATCAGGAGATTGTCATGATTCCTATTCAGCTCGGAGTAGACCGGTTGACTGATTCTCAGATCAATATTGAACCGGATCAGTTTCGTACGCATTTTCACTTAATTGGAGCTACCGGTTCAGGAAAGTCGACCGCCATTCAGACATTATTACGGCCGATTTTGATGCAGCCACGATCAGAGATGTGTGCTCTCTTTCTAATTGATCCCATGGGCAATTTGTCCCGGGATTTACTCGGTTGGATGGCCAATGAACGAATTTGTCCACAGCATGTGCGGGATCGCCTGGTTTATATCGAGCCAGCGCGGGAAGACATCATTATGCCATTCAATCCACTTTCGCATACGTCTGAAGCGAACCGCTATTACCAGACCATGCGCTCAGTCGACATTGTGCTGCGGGCCTGGGCAGCTCAGGATGTTTCTCAGCAACCCCGTTTATTGCAGTGGACATACAAGGCCTTTTGTGCGGCAGCGATGATGGGGCTACCCATAGCGATGTGCAAACATCTGTTGCATCCTGGATCTCCGGAGCATGAAGCCATTCTGAACCGGATCCCTGGCGATATCCGCTTTCATTGGAATGATATTCTGGGAGCACGTGGCAGTGAAGCGGTACGGATTCTGGAATCGACACGCAATCGACTGGACCCGTTTTTTGAATCCACCAACCTGCGTCGTATGTTTGGCTGTACACGAAGCCTCTTTGATTGCGAGCGTTTTATCAAAGAACGAAGGATCGTCATTCTCAACCTGGGAAAATACGGAAGGCTTCCTGGATTCGTTGCTGATACGATTGGTGCTTTGGCTCTCAATGAAATCGTGGAGACTGCCAGTCGACTTTCAACGAATGCAGGAAAACAGGCCGTTGATCCGACTTATGTTGTAATGGATGAGTTCCAAAAGTATGTCTCCGTTGATATTGAGGATGCCCTCCCTACTGTCAGGCAAATGGGACTGAGGTTGATTCTGGCCCATCAATCTTTTGCACAACTGGATCGGGAAGACGTGGATTTGACGCAGATGATCTGGCAAGCCCGTAGCCGGCTGATGTTTGCCAACAATGCCCGGGATGCCGACATCATTGCGGATGAACTGACCAAACTGACGTATGAATCCAGAAAAATCAAAGACATACTCAAGAGCAAAAAACAGTTGATTATCGGTTACCGCAAAGAATGGCTCGAAACGGAATCGAGCACCAGTACCAGATCGACTTCCAATATGGAACAAAATTCAACCGGTTACAGTCAGTCCAGCGGCGAATCAATTCCACCAGAAACATATCGCCCGACAAAATCTAAAAAAGATGGCAGGAACTCTTCTACTTCAAAAGGTCATACGCACGCTGACAGTACAGGGAACACCTCCGGACGCAGTGAGTCGAATGTACCGATCCATGATACGTTCGAGGAGATCAGCAACATCACCTACGAAAGTTTTGAAGAGCAGTCCCTGCAATGGGGCAAGCAGATACGTGGATTGCAGACGGGGGAAGCGTTTGGCATGTTTGCCGGTGACCCTGATGTGCATTTCGTGAATGTCGATTATTTGCCGATATACGACTCTCCTCAGCTGCGGGAGGCTGTCGATGCACTCATCGAAAAGAACTTTGAGTCAGATTTTTTCATCTCAGCCTCCGAAGCAGATCGGGAAATCGAACAGTACCGTAAACAACTCCTGCAAGTGCCACCGATACAGCTGTCCGATCAGGATTATCAGGTCAAACCGGAAGTGACCAGTGATGATCCAGAAAAATCCTCTGATCCGTTCCGTTGAGTGATCGCGTGTGTCAGGTTCGCTGCTTCTCGGAGCGAGAGTCCTCCATGTTCGGTGATCTGCTCCAGTACTTGCTGAAACTGAGACCGTTCATCAGCGCGAACGCCGAATTGAATCAGATATTGCATATTGAGTTGGTGTTCTGCCTGTTCATGTGCGATGTTATCGTTAATTTGTGTATTGAGTGCTTCCTGATGTTTTACAGCCGCTTCAGCTTGCCTGATTTCCTGAAGGCGGAGCCGTGCATCACCACGACGGATCGCGATACCGATATCCGAACTCGCCGGATGTTGTTCAAACAGCTTGGGTGCGTAGCTATCGAGCGGGTTGTCCTCTCTGATGTGACGAGAAGTCTTGCGCATGCAGGGATTTTATGCCCCAATCATAGTTATTGTCACTTGTGCGAAGGGCTTAACTATGGTGTAGTTTGCATTTCCTAGGCACATTGGCAACGGTATAATTTAATTTTGTGAATCAGTAACTGGCTCCTTGGTTATAAAATCAAATACTTGAAAGTGATATGCCTCGACCCGGTGGTGAATCTGACAAACTTGGAAACCAGTACGAAGCGATTTGGACTGTTGAAGCAGTCATTGATGTCGTTGTTGGAACATTTAAGTCGATCACCTGCGAAGCGTTCGGCAACGATTCGATGGGGGTCGAATTCCACCTAACAAATCATGATGACTCTTCTCAGTTTCATTCCGTCAAGCGGCAGAAACAAGGTGGTGATTGGTCAATTGCGGACTTATGTCGAAGAGACAAATCAACTGGGCGCAGCATTCTTGGAGACTTATTTGAAAAATGTCGTAAGTGTCCAAATGCGCGAATATGCTTCATTTCATCAACTGGTGCTAACGAACTTCGTGAATTGTCGGAGCGAGCAGATGTTCCAACTAACGTTCAAGAATTCAGAACGGCTCTTTCTTCTTCTGCGAAACTACAATCTGAATTTATAAAACACATCATTCCAATGTTCGATGATTATCAGGAATTTGCATTCAAAGCATTGAAGGCATTAGAAGTAATCCCACGAGGACATCGTGATCTAACTCGAACCGTAGACCGAAGAATTGACGAGCTCTTTTATAGTACGGATGGTTCTAATTTGAAGCCAGGCGATGTACGAAGAATGCTTGCAGAGTACATCCTAAATAACCTTGGGCGGAGGATTGACCATGATGACTTGACCCAAGTCCTTATGGAAAATCAGATAGGATTACGTGATTGGAAGTCCGACAAATCTATAAATGAAACTGTGAAGGCGATCAACAATCGTTACCTTTCAGTGGCTGAAAACGAGCTCATTAACTCGGCTCAAATTTCTCGGGAAGCCACCCAACAGATTATTGACACTTTGACAGATGATGCTTCACGCGGAGCTCTACTGGTGGCACCAGGAGGATTCGGAAAAAGTTGTGTTTTAGCTCAATGCCTGTCTCATCTTTCAAAAAATAGCACACCTTACTTATGCTTGCGAATGGACTCACTTGAACTTTGCAACACTTCTAGGCAACTCGGTAAGCAACTTGATCTACCGACATCTCCTGCAGTTGTACTTGCAGGAATTGCTAATAACGCTCCTTCAGTTCTCGTTGTGGACCAATTGGATGCAATGAGTCTTGTCTCAGGTCGAAATCCTCGCATGTGGGAAGTATTTAGTGAGCTATGCGACGAGGTGCAATCCTATCCTCATATGAAGATGATTCTCGCATGCAGAGATTTCGATCTAAAACATGATCATCGTTTGCGGAGTCTAGGAGACGCACAATCTGGCTATACAAAATGCACTCTAGATAAATTATGCAAAGCCGATATTTTGGCATCCCTAGACTTGGCTGGGTATGGACAACTCAACCCCGATGCCAAGCAAATTGAGATACTGGCAGTTCCCTTTCACCTGTTATTGTTCCTGGAAGGCGATCCGACACGAAGTTTCGCATCCGTTGGTGAATTGTATGATCGATACTGGGAACGTAAGCGGCAGAATGTTCGAAGGTACCTTGGGCGCGATCCTTATTGGAATCAGGTTATTGATGCCCTGACGCAAAAAATGAGTCAACAACAGGTTTTATTTGCTCCAAAGATAGTTACAGATGATTGGGAAGACGACGCCAAAGCAATGGTCTCTGAGCACGTGCTTGTTGAAATACAGGAGCAGCATCAATATCGCTTTTTTCATGAGTCATTTTTTGATTATGCATATGCTAGGCGTTTTTGCATTTCGGGGCGAGGTGTAGTCGATTTCCTAGAATCGACGGAACAACATCTGTTCCGTCGAGCGCAAGTCCGTCAAATTCTTGCTTACCGGAGAGAAAATGAATTTGATCTATATATCTCTGACTTATATGAGATCCTTAAGTCTCCCAAGGTTCGTTTTCATATAAAGCAAATGGTAGCGTCAGAACTTAAACGAATTGAGAAGCCAACACAAAAAGAGTGGGAGGTGATAGAGCCACACGTTTTGGATGGAGAACTTTCGCGTTATATTTCTCAAGCTTTGCGTGACCATGAAGGGTGGTTCGACTTACTGAACCTGCTACAAGTATTCAATAATTGGCTCGAATCTGACAATGCTCAACTGATTAATGCTGCAATCTGGTTTCTAGAATCCCATGGATTACATGATTATAGATCCGCACAAATTGCCGAACTGATTTCACCATATGTGGATCGCGAAGACAACAACTGGCGAGAGCGAATTTTGAGGGTCATGTCATGGGGAAAATCTCATCTTAGTAATGAGATGGCAACGATAGATCTTCGCCTCATCGCGAGCGGCGCGTATGACGACTACGAAAGTAGTGTTAGTGGCGGAGATTTTTGGAGTCAGTATTTCGATGCAGGGAAAAACTCTCCTACATTTTTCATTGATGTTTTAGCAACGTGGTTTGACCATGCTATAGAACAGTATGACGATGGTAAATCGTGGAGCTTTCTGCACAACTGCAAGCAGAATCATTCTCACGCGGGTGCGATGATGGTTGGCGAGGTTGCTTCTAATGAACCAGAGTATTTCATTGCGCAAATGCTTCCTCGGGCAGCTACTACTGTCCTGAACACGGGCGATTTGAGCAAAGAAGATGCACTCAATCGGATGTGGCCCTATCTTTACAATAATGGTGATCCATTTTACATCGACGAAGCAATCTTACTCCATTTGCGAAAGGCGCTCCAATATTTGGCTCAACAAGATGTCGAGTGCTTTCGCAAATATATGGCGACTATTATGCCATACCCATATCAGACCTTTGGATATTTACTACTTCGATCATGGACCGATAATCCAAAAGAATTTGCTGATGAGTGCGCCAAATATCTCATTGCTGATCAACGTCGATTCTATATTGGTTATGGAATTTATACGGGTGATGGTGAAGGAACTGGAGAGAGTGCAATAAGCCGGACTGCGTTAAGGGCAATTTCTCCACACTGCTCGAATAAACTATTCAAGCAAATGGAATCACTGATTATTGGCTATTGCGATGAGTACGAGAAAGGTACACCCAGGTGGCGTGGTTCCACAGAGTTGCTCGTGCTTCGTTCTCTTGACGTGTCCAGAATCTCTAAACAAACAGCGTTGAGGATTGAGGAACTCGAAAGAAAGTTTCCTAGTCTAACAGATGCAATCGTAGAAGAGGATAATACAGAACTTATGAAGCAGGTGGGATCACCAATACCGCCGGAAACAGCCAAACTCATGACAGACGAGCAGTGGATTTCGGCAATGCAGAAATATGACGGCTCGACCGATCGCTTAAAAGGTGGGCCAGCTGAGCTCTCTTGGCTTCTCGCAGACTTCGCGAGAAAGGACCGTGGTCGCTTTGCCTCACTCGCTGATCGGATGCCTGAGAACCTTAGTCCTACGTATTTCTCGGCCATTCTTGATGGGCTATGCGGGAGGTATACTAACTTCAATAAAGAAGAAAAAGTAGCTGATCAAAAGGTCTTCGAAGAGACACCAACGGCTACCTTCTTAAAAGTAATCGATCGCCTTCACAAATTGCCAAAGCGACCATGCGGATCTTCTATCACTAATTGCATCGGCCTGTTGTCTTCGCGGCAACTTCCCAAGCAAATTCTAGAGATTGTAATGTATTACGCTACAAGTGATCCGAATCCAGACACGGAAATGTGGCAGCAGACTTCAGGAGGTAATTATTATCACGGGGGTGACCCTTATCAGCACGGTATTAATTGTGTTCGAGGGCAAGCTGCTGAAGCAATCTCATCTCTACTTTTCAACGACGAGACGCGTTTCGAAATATTATTGCCGACGCTCGAAGCCCTATCACAAGACCCTATCATTTCCGTTAGAACTTGTGCGATCAATGCATTTTGCCCCTTGCTTAATTTCTCAAGAGACATAGCCGTTGATTTATTTTTTAAGGCGTGCAACGGTTCTGAAGCAATATGTGCTACACGTCCTTTCAATCACTTTATTCACTATGCGATTTATTCTCACTACGAGCAGTTGCGTGATTTATTGCAATTCGCACTTAGTTGTGAAAATACCAAAGCAATAGAGAATGCTGCTGGAGCAATTATTCTGGCAGAACTGTTTGAAGTCGATACTGGAGAAGATGCATCTAAAGTTCGTGCTGGGAATGAAACGATGAGGCAGGCAGCGGCAGATGTGTATGCAAGACACCTTTCACATGATATTGTCGGGGATAAGTGTGCCGAACATTTACGAGAATTCCTCAGTGATAATGCTGAATCCGTGCAACAGGAAGTATCCAGCGCCTTCTTCCACGTTTCGGGTGATCGCCTCCTTCAACTGGGAGGATTTATCGCTCAATTCATTGAAAGTAAATGCTTTGAGAATAAGCCTCAGCGGCTTCTCCATGCTCTTGATGAGTCGAACGTCGAACTTCCACAGATAATCTGTCGTGCAGCCGAACGCATCCTGGAATTTCTTGGTGAGGAAGGAACACATATTGCCTATCACGGCTCGATGATTGCTCATGATATTTCAACGCTCGTCGTACGTCAGTATGAGCAGACAACGGATAGCGCAATCAAATCTCACTGTTTGGACTTAATTGATCAAATGGAAAAAGTCGGTTATTTAGGAATCGGTGATGAGCTGAACCGGATTGATCGGTAACAAGTCCGTAGCTTTCTCCAATCTGAAAAAATGTTACAACTTGATTTCCAAGGAATTCCACCGGGGCCAGATAAGGGGGCCAAAGGGGATCCAGGCCGGGTCTTCGCATTGGCCCCAGCTACGATTTTCTAATGTATTCCCACCCAGCCGTTTAGGGGTCGCCAGGGTCGTGATTCGTGGCCTCATCAAACCCTGGCTATTATTGCTGCGTGGGGGTGGTATCCAGTGTTCGATTTCTCACACTGGTTTTCCCACCATTGGTCGGTCGTTCCACACCGCGATTCCCCCAATAATAGCCAGGGTTGCGACCCTGGCGACCCATCGCACGACGATCGACATAAGGTTTATTTGATCGATAACAGGAAAGAGGGCAAAACGACCGGTTCTATCGCCGGGTGCGATCTCGGCGGGGCCGAGTCTAAACGGCTCCTCCCCCCCTTTGTTGCAGGGAATTTGCCGATCAACGAAACAATCAGTTTTTGACACATTCACAATATTCATGGTATAATTGTTCCGTAATTACTTTCTTTGTCTGGAGACACTAATGTCAACCGCTTATCCCCCGGAGATCATCAAGTTCATCGAAGAAGAGATGTCTACCGGTAATTATGAAGATGAAACAGCCCTGGTGACGGAAGCATTGGAAGTCTTTCGGGAGTTGAAGCAAAGACACGCTGAGCTAAGACAGCAAATTCAACAGTCACTCGATGAAGAAAAAGCAGGTCGGGTGGCCCCCTTTGATGTTGATGAGATTATTTCAGAGCTGGAATCAGAAGTGGACGAAACAGGCCAGCCGATCTCATGAGCCAAGTCCTGCGAACAGATCAGTTTCGGTCTGCGATCAAAGAGATCGGAAAGTATATTGCCCAGGAGAGTGGCAGCCGGAAAATCGCCACTGATTTTTTACTTCGAATCGGTGAAAAATGTCAGGCCTATGCACGCCAGCCTGAAATGGGAGAGCTGAGATCCGAATTGGGCGAGGAGATCCGTTGCTTTCCCGTGGGCAGCTATGTGATTTTTTACCGTCCCATTGAAAAGGGAATCTTACTGGTTGCCATCATTCATGGGGCACGTGACATACCTGCCGTATTCAGAAAATTGTTTGATGCCAAATAATTCTTCTTGACATTTGAAGCTCCACGTTTATAAATGATGCATTGACCTTTTCAAGGTTGCCTCCGGTTGACGGATTGTCTGACACAGTCGCAAGGCTGTGAAGCCATTTCGCCCGGTTGTAAATTCATCCTTCGGGATCGTTTCACCGAGCTGCTTCCATTTTCGAAGTTTCGCTCGGTGCTCTTTTTGGTACCTGAGAGGTACACTGTTTTTACAGAACAGGGCTCCTGGCCCGGTTGCTGTGAAGAGATGAGAATTCAGAACGATCATCGGAGTGAAATATGCCCGTTACCGAAGCGGATATCCAGATTCTGGCCACGCTGGCTCGCTATTACGTTTTGACACGCGAACAGATTCAGCGACTTTGCGCTCCCCACTTGGCTTCAGGGCGTTCTCTGCGGAAACGTTTGACCAAATTGCGTCAAGCTGGTTATCTCACCAAGCATGCGATGCAGGTCACACTGCCTGGGGCGAATGGGGCCGCTCCTGTCTATTATCTCACAAAACCGGCCACGGAATTGTTGGCTTCCTATTATGATGATGAGACGTATCTGTCTGTCAGTACGCGCCAGCCCCGTGCAGATCGTTTAAATCATTGGATTGCGATGAACAAAACCCGGACAGTGATCGAACAGGGAATTGCATTACAGAGTGAAGTCAAACTCGATCGCTGGATCAACGAGTGGGAGACTGTCAACAAAACCGATCACGCCAAAGAACAGTTCTTTTTACAGACCAAACTCAACGAACAGCCTCCCTTGTCCTGTTCGCCTGATGCCGGTTTCGTGCTCTCATTACGGGGACATAAGAAAGTCTTTTACCTGGAACAGGATCTGGGAACCAGTTCACCGAAACAGATCGCGGCCCGGAAAACGAAAGGGTACGCGGAACTGGCCAATCGCAGGCTGCATCGCAAGCATTTTCCGGATACCACACTGGATGTTTTCAGTGTTTTGTTTGTCACTACCAATGCGTATCGCTGTAAAACGACGGCAGAGAAACTCAAGACACGCCCACGCCCCGATTTATGGCTCTGCATCGAACAACACGAATTAACGCCGGAAGCATTTTTACACGAACCGATTACACTGAATTGCCAGGGGGAACGGGCGCCGTTGGTCAATCCCCTGGAAACAGAATTAGAAACTCCATGACAGTAACCGTTACTAAGCAGCCACACCAAACCACTGTGACCGAGTTTGACGACGTTCAGGGACGTCAGCAAGCCAGAAAACAGGGTGTGGAGTTTTACGGTGGTTCATTCACAAAAGCTGATGAACCCCATTTTTGTTTTGTTCCCCTTTTTATGATGTCTGATAAGACCGATTCCAAAAAACCCGTGCAGTCATTCCGGCTGCGCGGCATTACTGCCAGTGTCTTCGAAAATCAATCCGAAGACGGCAAAACGACCTTCTATAAGGTAACGCTCCAGCGTTCCTATAAGCAGGGCGAGGAATGGAAATCGACCAACAGTTTCGGTCGGGATGATCTACCTATTGTCAGTTTGCTAACCAAGCAGGCCTGGGAGTTCATTCTTAACACCGAAACTAACGGTCAGAAGGAGAACAAGTGATCGTACTGGAAACGGGTGACCCTGATTGCCCGTTTCCCTCCTTCCATCTGGGAAGGGAAGCTGAGTGAGATTGACTGTGTTCAGCCCAGGTTGAACCTACTTAATATCATCGGCTGATCAACCGGATTTCAAATCATCTTTTCCGAGACAGGCAGACCTTTCCTGTACTGAACTCAACTTCGTTTTCTCAAATCCATTTAATCGGGAAAGGTCCGGATCATGAATGTCACAATTACGCAGTATCATTCGACAGAAACATGTACCTGGTGCGAAAAGAATAAGGAATGCGTCACCACTGATTTTGACGACGGATTCATCGGCAAGGCCCCTTTATGCTGGAGCTGTCTGCAGAAGGCCATCAAGGTACGTAGCAGGCAGGCTGGCTCCAAATCTGCTGAATCGGAGACAAAACCTGTTAATAAATCGAACTAAAAACCTTTCATCTTTTTTACTGGTCCTGCACACAGGGATGTAGGAACGGTCGAATCCGATGTTGAGGTGATAAATGATTCGATTCTGCACTGGGCAGATCGACATAATTTCTTTCCCCTCTTTTCTATGATTAACCAAATCATTCAAGCGTTTTGCAGGTCGTTAATGAACTGGATCAGCAGGTTCTGGATTTTGTTGAGACGCTTCTTTCGATACTGCAGAAGACGTTGTTTACGGGCTGGTAAATTCGTCTATGTTGAAATGCTGAGACCGCCAAAACGAGATATCCGTCCTACTCAGATACCTGGGGCAGGATTGGATGTCGCGATCAGCGGTCTCACATTGCTCTGCGGCGTTATTTACTTCCTGCTATGAACAGCGAATTGATGGGAGCCATTCCCTGGGGCTCCCCCAGTTTTATCTCTGCCAGGCGATGATTGGTTGAGTCTTCTATCTGGAAGACCTGCCGATAATCACTGGCTGTACATGATGGATTTCGTAGCTGAATCCCTTTCTGACCTGGATTCCCTCTCTCGGAACACCAATACCCCTTTTTCAATTCTGTCCTGATCTTCTTGCGCAGTGAGAGATCAGCTGGCATTGTTGCTTTCTGTCTGCATCGTGCAGGCACAAGCGAATCTAACGGGTTGCTGGTTCATTTGGAGAAGCAATCTAACACTGTTCCTTCCACAGAAAGGTTGAATCGATGGCTAAGAAAAGTGCAAAGCGAAGCAGTAGTAATCCTCCGGAAAAAGTGTTCCGGATTGGATTCATCTCGGCTTCCGTTTTCGGACATGAGATCGAAACAGACGAAGGCCCCATCACGGTCCGCAGCGTCAATGTGCAGAAACGGTATAAGGATGGAGAGGACGTTAAATATACGTCGTCCTTTAATCTGGCGGAATTGCCCCAGGCCATCCGCGTGCTGCAGATGGCACAGGGATACGTCGAACGGGCTGAAGCCGAAATCTTTCTGGACTAGAACTTCGGCAGATTCGTTTCTGGACGGTGATTGATCATTCGATCGCCGTCCTGCTTTTCGATTCTTTAATTCCAGGAACAGTACGATGAATAAAAATAGTAGTGGGATCATTCACGCAGCAGAAGCCTACAGTAAGGCGATGGTGATGCAACGCCTCGGTATCTCCCAGCGGTTCTGGGACAAGATGCTGGATGACGGCTTGCCGTATGTCACGGTAGGGCACACGCGTTGGATTACCGGCCAGAGCCTGCTCGAATTTTTCGAAAGTCATTCCCAAACAAAATCGAGTGAGGCAGAATAGCCTCTCCCCTCTGAACTGTCATGCCTCGCAAACCTGAAATCGGAAATGTCCAGCTCTACCCGAATCGGCCTCTCAAAGAGAAAGATAAGAACGGGTATGTTCTGAAATTCTATTGTCCGCTGCATCAGAAACGGATCCGGAAAAACTGCGGCACCCGGGATCGGCGTGAAGCCCGCCGGATCATGCGCGAGTGTCGTGAGCGATTATTGAACGGTCGCTATATTGAGTCTGGAGGCGTGATCACGGAAGCTCTGGAAATCCAGACTCACGTTCCACCCCCTGCCCCAGAGCCCCAGGAACAGGTTGAATATCTGAGCGATATGCACTGGCAGGATTGTGTGGAACACTACTATGAACACTGCAAAAAGCGTTTCCGGAATAAATCATTAGATAATTCCATGTCGCGAATCGGAATAGCTGGCCGGATCCTGGAAAATCAGCGGAAGGAGCAGGAACTTCCGGAGAATGGAAACATCGAAGAATACACCACTCTGACGGCGTTGGAGTATTTACAGGATCGGCTGCTCGCTGGTGAAGAAAGCCGGCAGGATTACCGGGCTCCGACGACGGTCAACTCTTCGATGGGGGCAATTATGGCATTCGTGCGGTACTGCTATCGTCACGACTGGATCCGGAAGATCCCTCCTCTCACCAAACTGAGTGTGGATGATGTGATGAAAGGGCGGCCGGTTAGCAGTGAAGAATTTGAAAAAATGCTAGAGGTCACTCCTGAAGTCGTAGGTAAGCAACCGGCAGATTCCTGGAAATTCGTTTTACAGATACTTTGGGAAAGTGCCTTTCGCATCAGTGATGTGATGAACTTTTCCTGGGATGATGAACGAAAGTTACACCCCGTCTGGCCGGACCGTCAGGATTTGCATCCCACAATCGTGATTCCCTCAACACAGAAGAACCGCAAAAACCAGGAAATTCCGATGCTGCCAGGTCTGCAAGATTTGCTCGAACAGGTTCCTGAAAAAGAGCGACGGGGCTGGGTGGTAAATCCTCAGCCGATGGAATATCAGATCGAAGCAGACGGTCAATGGTTCAGACCAACTAACCGGGATCTCGCCAGGCTGGCAGAACAGTACAGCAATACTGCCATCGGCCGAGCCTGCGGGGTTTCTGATACCACCATCCGGAACTGGCTCGGTAAAGCGAAAATCAAACGCAAGATCGAATTCAATCAGCATCAGGGGGAAATCGCTCCCAATTCCATTGCGAAACTCAGAAAACGAGCTGAGAAACAATCCAGCAGGCAGGCACAGAGAGCGGAGAAACGACTGTCAACAGACCGAGTCAGCCGAATCATTGCTCAGATTGGAGAGCAGGCCCGGATTATCGTTCAGCAGCCAGATGAAGAAACGGGACGCCGTCTGAAGTATGCCACTGCCCATGACCTGAGACGGGGTTGTGCTCACCGGCTGATCAACGCCGGGATCTCTGCTGAAACACTCAAAGTCATTTTACGGCACCGAGATTTTTCAACGACTGAGAAGTTTTATGGTGCGACCAAAGCTGCCCAGGCTGCTGCTTCTGAGGTTCGTGAGAAATTGGAAAATAAGAACTCTAATAATGAGCCCGCAGAATCAATGTCTCTGCTTTCTGCTGAAGAGATCCAAAAGCTCAAGATCATTCTTAATTCAATTTGAGAGGATCAATTTATTTTTGATCGGCTTTCTCAAATATATCGGACTTTTCATCCACACGACAAAGGCATCATGGAGCGCAGTGCCATAATGTCATAATATACTGAGCTGATTGAAGAGTAAACCTTGCCTATCGATAGAGCAAAACGTGTGATGTCCAAGAAATAGACATTATTCGGACTTGAGTCAGTGGTCAACTCCCCGCACACTCATCCCAATCGTCATCCATAAATGGGAATTCCAACTGTACTTCCCATGGTGGCAATTTCCGGAATGTTTTACCACGGACCGCTCTCCACAGCAGTCCAGGGGCGATTTTGAAAGTACGACGAATGGCATTCGCTTCAGCAAGCGTTAACCCTTCGAGAAACAACTTCTTGGTATCTCTCTAATATTTCGCTCCCAAGCTGCGGTCGATAGTGTCGGCCCAGGGGTTCTCTTTCATGCTTGGCGCTGTTGAAATTGACGGTTGTAGACGCGTTGTCCCAATACTGATCGGTAATGCGGTCTGCGTAGAACCAGCTGTCTTTTTCCAGAGGCATATTCAGGATTGTGATCTGGAAACGCTTGGGCGGAACTCAATGAGTGGATGGAGTAACCTTGCAACGAATAATGGCCATGAGATCACATATAGTGCATTAACAATAACCTAAATTGAAATAGAGTCATGCTATTTTGTTAATCTGGTCCGACAATTATTCGATAATTTTATCTGATTGTATTTAATGTCATCGAATTTTGAGGCTTTTACCTCCATTTGAAACCGATAAGCCAAATCAGGTATTTGAGAATTTTAAATTTAGATCTCCTGGCTGATCTGCAATGAAACTCTATCAACTTATCTATGTCAGTAAGAGTGTCGTTCCGATGTCAAAAGAGGGACTAAATGAAATCTTGGGCGTTGCCTGTCGCAATAATGCAACCCAGGAAATTACCGGAGTATTGGTCTATGATCGTGGTCATTTTTTCCAAGTACTGGAGGGGGAACGCGATGACGTAGAGTCTGTGTTCTCCAAGATTCAAAAGGACAACCGACATTATCAAATCAACCGAATCATTTCCGATACGATCAAAAAGCGGTTCTTTCCTAACTGGAATATGGGTTTATACAATATGGACGATTGTAAGAAGATTGACTTCTATAAACTGAAAAGATGTATGACGTCACTCCACGAAAAAACTACCGTGAGTGAAAAGAGAGCTTTGGCAAAGTACGCCTTAAGATTATTTATGGAACTAAAAAAGCACAGAACGGATCAATCAGAAGACCAGATCCAGCTAGACTGAACTGATGAAGAATGAATACCCCCTCCCTCTCAAACATGAAAGGAAGGGGATCTCATGCCTGCCTTAGTGCCTGCTATAAGGAGGCCCGACTGCCACTGGACTGCGAAGATTTTCTGGAACTCAACTTAGAATCAATATATTAAAGTACACTTTTGGATAATGGTATCAAGATTCTTATGTTTGTAAAACGGACATTTTGTGTTTTTTATCAAGAGTAACAGGAGCATCAAGGCAATCACCCCTCATCATTATCGATCTGGAGGGGAACCGGTTAAACCATCATTAAGATTGAGGCTACAGGACACATATCTAAGAAAAAAATGGAACTGTTCATACATCTCGAAAACAGTAGTCTACAATTGCAGGTAAGGGTGTCATATTTACACGCTGGAATTGAATAATGAATGATTCACATACTGAAGGATCTCAAAACCTTGTTGAGAAAATGATTCATGCCTACCTTCACAGTCAGTTATCAGGAATACCAGGAGAAAAAAGTAGTGATCATAGAAGCCGACTAAGCTTGGCTCTATCAGAACTTTCTCAAAACCTTGATCACAAATTTGTTCAGATGCAAAAACTCAATGATGATGCAATCCACCTCAATTCAGGGTATTTTTTAGACGAAACGCTAAACCGGTTATACGATTCATTTCGTAACAGTATCCCATACGACAGAGTCAGTTTTGCGGTTCTAGAAGAGGATGGACGTATATTGCGAGCTTATTGGGAACGGTCTGAAGCAAATCATGTTTACCTCACAGCAGGATTTAAGGCTCCAATGGCAGGGAGCAGCCTTCAACAGATACTTGAATCTGAAACCCCTCGCATCATCAACTGTCTCAAAAAATATCTGCAAGAACATCCAAATTCAAAGTCAACTCGGCTGATCTATCAGCAAGGAATTCGATCGAGTCTAACTTGTCCAATCGTCGTTCAGAGTCAACCGATCGGATTTATCTTCTTTTCCAGTTTCGTAGCCTATGCTTATCGAGACACTCATATCAACCTATTGGAGCAAATTGGCAATCAGCTTGCATCACTTATCGAAAAAGGCAAAACATATGAGGGGGTTTTGGCTGCCAAATGTGAATTGCATCGAGATAATGAATGATGTGTTTCCGAGAACGATAACACGACTTGCTGATCTGTTTCACTGCCTGCAGTCAGAAGTTCTCAGTGTCCTCACCAGGAAGCCTCAGTGAGGGCACATAGTCAGTGCATCATTCCTAAAACGCTGATGGAATATAAGGAATTTGTGTTTCATAGAAGAATTGATCATCACGCACCTGGTTTTTGCAGGAGTTTTTCGTGATCTCTGATATTCACATCTAATCTATTCACGTTGTTTACTAAATTGATGATAATAATGAGCACTGATTCATTGAGACGATCCAAGCGACGATTGATCTCAGAAAGCTCATCCTTTGTTGCCATACCATCTTACTTCGAGAGAATCGCCTGTATGTCCGCTTTTCTGGCCAGTTCTATGTCAGCCTTACTCATGGATCGCATAGTGCCGGAGGCTTTCGCATTTCACAAGTATTTCTCCAGCGGATAATCCGAAGCCCCTGAGGGGAGTCGACCTGATGCCAGTGTTCTTGGCCCGGACCGTCGATACCATGAGTCGTCATTATTAGAATGTAGTGTGCACTAATTTAATGTGAGAATCGATTTGATTATTAGTGCATTGTCACTCGAAACATAGACATTAGCGTTTGTATTCATCGGGGCATGTGTTGAAGGTTTTCTATGCACTCTGTTTTGCAGATTCTGAGGTTAAATTCAAACTTTTTAAGCCCAATAATCCTTGATATGTCCCTGCTTTGATATTTTACCATTTTCATATTGAGGTAAATACCTCCTCACGCCGATAACTTATCTGGACTCACAGATAAATTATTATTGAATTCTATTCTTTAGGGATTATTTGAAAAAAACTCGTCACCTGATCTCTGTTGGTTGGCGAGGTATTTTTTTAAATCGTCAGACAGAATTATGAAAGTTCTTGTAGTCGATGATATTGGATATTCCTGCCACTATTATGCACGTCTCGTGGAAAAAATTGGGTTCACTCCAATGAGAGCATCGTCCGGTTTTGAAGCTCTAGAGGTGTTGAAGACGGAAAAAGACATTCATGTTGTGCTCACAGATCTTATGATGAGTGGCATGGATGGAGTGGACTTATTCCAACAGGCACAACTCGTCGAACGTTACTCAGATCAGGGGATCTTACCATCTCCTCACTTTATTCTAATGACTGACCTCAGACTTGAAGAAGATTCACAGGATCGAAATCAGCAAAGAATAAAACTTGCCAGAAAATTGGGATTTTCCAAAATCATGTTGAAGCCAGTGGATTATAAAGAACTGAAACAGGAACTGAATGATCTGGCTTTAAATGTCATTCAGTCATCCACAAGTGAACCGGCTCTTGACCTATACTCTTTGGTTCAAAAACTCAGAATGTCAGTTAAGGAAATTGTCACAGCAGGAAACAAAGAGGCGGGAGCTGAGTTCCTCAAAATTTTGCAGGAAGAAATCGACAACCTAAAGAAACATCTAAAGATTAATTGATCTGAATTCATTCATAGCGCAGTTCAGATCTATATTTTCCACGGAGCTATCTCCGCAATTCCTCTGAATCAGAAACTCGATCATAAATCTGTCAGTTGGGGATGACCTTGCAATGTTATTGCAAGCAACAGTTTAACCATTTTGAGCTTACGGTGACTGATCGATTCCTTAGTCTCGTGGCAATCAAAGAAAATCATAATCTTTGTATCTTTGCCACGATGAGTCAGGCTAACTAGCTTACGCTCTATTTTGTCGAAGCAAACGTAGCCTCAGCAAGTAAAGGTACCCCTTGCGATCATTGCAGGAATAACCCTGCTCAATCCCAATTAACTCACAATCTGTGAGATTGAGATTCTAAACTATTTCCCTTTATGGGCTTTTTGACAAACGGCACAAGATTGAGTTATTTTCTTGAAGGCGGCATTTGCTAATTTCAGATCTTGTTTCTCGCATGCTGCAAGAACAGCAGAGCTCTCATCGCGCAGTACCTTTGATGCACTAGCTCATGTCCCGTCTGGGCAACGACCATCAGGCATCATGAGGACACTCATCTCGTTTAAATACGAAACCTGACAAGCAGTTGTGTCCCATGCCTTTTCGTCGGTTGGACTATCACCAATGAGCAATTTGCCCAAGCCAGCACAGTTTGGTTGCATCATCCCACGTATCAAATACTTCGTCACTGCCGGACGTGTTTTTTCTTGCTTCATTTGAGCAGAAGCTATCGCTAACTTGATTAACATGGAATCATCTCCAAAAGTTAGAAGAAACAGAACTAGCTGTAAATAACAGTCGGAAAGACGAGCATGTTGTACCACAAGCGTGCCCACCATTTCTGGGGAACTTCACTTTTAACTTGAATTTCACTTTGGGGAGACTTGGTGAAACAGGACGGCAGAATCGTTGGCAAATCCTTATCCATCCATTCCCGATCCATTGAATTGGAAGAACTGTGTCAAGATGACACACCATATGCGCGACTCTGTGTCAAGTGGTTACAAGTTTTTCGTTCTATATATATTCAGTCATTTAAGTGATATAGCGCGACGATAGTTGCATTAACCGAATAGCCTCTGATCCGAATAAGCATAGAGGTTATTTCAAGACATAGGTCAATGTGGTAAAGGAAAAGGTCATGAGAACAGGAATCGGCCACGAAAACTTATTTGGAAGATTGCCTTTCGGGATACCACCCAAATCGTCTGACCACTTGACTGGAATCGACATTTTGATGCAACTTTCAAAAAGTAATCAATCTAAAACAGTAACTCCGGATAACATCAAGAACACGCAAATCATACCAGAGAGTGAGTTCCTAAAACTCTTAAGAACTAGGTTCAATAAGTCCGTGGATCAGTCTCGGATCTATTCCGGATAGTGAAATACCGAAGTTAATGAATATTATTGGGTAGTCCGACATTCCGATCGTATTGGGTTCAACGTAAGCACTTTTTGATTGGAGATTCTTCGTGATTTAGCATCTGTAGGGAGACAGGCTAATGAGAAGCAATAAAACGGTCCTGGTTATTGATGATGATTTAAGCATAGGGAGATTCATTCGAGATTTCATCTTTAAAGATGGAAAGCGAGTGTTATTCGCTTCGAATGCAAAACAAGGCTTAGAGCACCTCGAATACAATCAAGTTGATGTCTTATTTATCGATCTCCATCTCCCAGACGAAGGCGGGCTTAATGTAATTCAAAAAGCACTTCAGATCCACCCGAACATCGCTTCGGTGGTTGTAACAGGATTTGGCTCTCTCAAATCTGCCATCGAAGCGATGCGTTTAGGAGCCTGCGATTACATCACTAAACCATTCAACCAACAGCAAATCATCAATTCCCTCAATCGTGCCCTGAATCAAATCAATATATCTCCAATGCGGCAAAGATCCTTACTCACTCTAAAAGGGAAATTATCACAAGAAAAATTTGTCTTTGTCAGTAAAACTATGACTGAAGTTATTTCAAAGGTAAAAAAACACTCACATTTGGACGTACCTGTTTTAATTCAGGGTGAAATTGGTGTTGGAAAAAGAACTCTGGCGAAATTCATTCATAATCTTAGCCCATTTGCAGAAGGTCCGTTTTTTCATATCAATTGCGCAGCAATCATAGAAAACAATCATGGACATGACCAACAAAAAAGTAATCTGTTTGACAGTCTCCAATCGAAAGAATTGCCAAATAAATCACAAGTGAGAACATTATTTTTGGAAGATATTGAGCAACTTCCAAAGTGTCAACAAAAACAACTTTTGAAACTGCTGAAAGAAGGCCGTATTCGGACTCCCTGGAATGCATCTTCCAGAACAAGTTCAACGCGTCTCATTGCATCAACGAGTGCTAATCTTGAATTAGAAATCGCTACGAATCAGTTCCATAGAAATTTATACGATAATTTGAATGTATTGCCGATTAATATTCCTCCACTTTGTGATCGACAAGAAGATATTATTCCCCTGGCATCCTATATTCTGGAAGAGCTCAGTCATTCCTGGAATTTAAATTATGAGGAATGCAGGCAAAGGATCGGAAAAGATGTGTGGAAACAACTACTTAATTATAAATGGCCGGGCAATGTTCAGGAGCTTGCTAGTGTGCTCTCCAGGCTGGTATTACTTGAGGACGACATGATCCTCACAAAACAATTCAAATCAACACAAAATCTTGCCCAGAATAAGGAAGCAATCTGTGTACCCTTCATTGGTGATTTGAAATCGATGGAACGCCACATGATTAATGAAGTTGTCAAACGCTTTGGTGGGAATAAGGCTGCAGCTGCCAGAAAACTCGAAATGCATCGTAAAACTCTCTATCGCATTTTAGATAATGAAAAATAGAACTTGAAAAGGGTTCAAGCTGCCAGCACATAATAAAGAATTGTGACGCGAATAGATCCCACTATTATTTTGGGATCTGCTTCAACTCAATTATTATCTATCAACTTCTTTCAGGCTCTAATTGAGGTTTGATTTGAACCCAGCAGCTTATCAATGAAATAAGTTCATCATCGGACGAATATGTTTCCATTTCTGTCTTCTCGGGGCAATGTTCCTCAAAAGCAAGACGGTCTAACTCCGCATTGAGCAAAGCCGTCGTTTCTTTTCCATTTGAGATTCTTCTCAAGTCATGTGTAACACGTGACTCGGTGACCTTCTGCTGATTCTTCAATCTTGACCATTGTACAACTTTCAATGCAATCATTGAAGCTAATCCGAACAACCCGATATTTGCCCACAGATGCCGGATTGTGGTATCCAATTCCGCCCCCCATCCTGCTGCCACGAGACACAAACTGAGCCAGCCAATCAGGTTTGTCAGCGAGTTTCTACCGGGTTCAAACAAAAGATTGAAAAACATTTATTTCCCTTTCGTAAACTTGGCATTGCGTAGTGAATTATCTCACTTTTCTTCGTCAGGAGTTAGTTTCATGAATCTTATATTTATCGATTCACCATAGTAATTCACGTTCTATTGAGACAGATGTTTTGACTATAAGTTCCATACACTAAATCAATTCATTCCAGAAAATGAGCGATCATCTGTCCCTGCAGTAACTCTGCATAAATTGAGTATAAAACACGCTGAGTATAGTACTCGAAAATTCTCTAAAATCAGTAAAGGAAAAATCAATTCTGAGACATTTGGACTACATAGTTGAGACCATTGGCCACACTTTTAGTGAATCTGAATCCGTTCCCAGTAAGCAGATAGTTATGGGCTATATTCACGATTGAGATAGTCAGATTATGAACTGGTTACGAACATTATTCAGATAGGATACTTACTATGAGTGATTCTCGAATTCAAGAATATCAAACGGTCATTCAGAAAATGACTGAAGGTTACTTTCCACGAAAATTTTCAAGTGAAATGGATGTTGATGACATAGGACGATTGGGCACCGCGCTGTTAGAACTTTCAAGAAACCTTGAAAATAAATTTGATGAGATGCAAAAGCTGAGTGAAGTTACTACTCACATTAATGCAGGATATTTCTTAGATGAAATACTAGACCAATTGTATGATTCATTTCGCAATATCATCCCATATGAGAGAATTGGTCTGGCGATGTTGGAAAAAGGTGGGAGTACACTACGAGCTCGATGGGAACGGTCCGAAGCTAAACAGGTCTGTCTCAGAGTAGGATTCAAGGCTCAAATGGCGGGAAGCAGCCTTCAAAAAATACTCGAATCGGGAAACCCTCGAATTATAAACAATCTCAAAAAATATCTCCTTGAACATCCAGGGTCGACATCGACAAAATTGATCGTTAAGGAGGGAATACGTTCCAGTTTAACTTGCCCTTTAATCGTTCAGGATCAACCGATCGGATTTATCTTCTTTTCCAGTTTTTTGACAAACGCCTACAAAGAGTCACACATCAGTATATTCAAGCAAATATCAAATCAACTTGCGTCAATCATCGAAAAAGGCAAAGTTTATGAAGAGCTATATCAATTGAATATAAAATTACAACGAGCAAATGCTCGCCTGGAAAATCTGGCTACATACGATGACCTCACTGGTGTATGTAATCGGAGAATATTTAATGAAATGTTATATAAAGAATGGTTTCGTGCTATCCGTCATGAGACAGCGATTTCGTTGATCATGATCGACGTGGACTATTTTAAAAATTACAACGACTCATACGGGCATGTTGCTGGTGACATTTGCTTGAAAAAAATAGCTGAAACGATTGCAAGTATTATAAAACGACCTGGCGATCTGATCGCTCGCTACGGCGGAGAGGAATTTGCTGTACTGTTACCAGAAACAGGAATAAACGCAGCTCAAGAAATTGCTGAGCGAATACGAAATGGAATCCAAGATCTAAGCATAGAACATCGTGAATCATTGGATGCGGACGTCGTAACAATCAGTGCTGGAGTGGCGACGATGAAGCCACAAAATGATCATGATCCCCTCCAGCTAATTTCGGAAGCAGATGCCGCATTATACAAAGCAAAGTACGGTGGAAGAAACCAGGTTGTTACTCAGGTAGTCGAGTTAACACATCATTAGCAGAGATTACCCACCAAAGTGTGTTTGCATACCCTGTTCTTAAAATTTTGAACCGATTGATATTTTATCCAATCACTTTTGAGCTTTTTCATCCCAAACAACAAAAAACGGTCATATCATTGGCTCAGCCTTAATTCGTCCTCAATCATGCTGTAATTACTGGGCTGTCAAAGTAAATAATTTCCTTAAAAACCCCTATCTTAAATGATAAATACTAGATACAAATTGGACTTCCAGATATTATTATTAGCGTGAGATGTAAACGAGAACACCAGCTAGATGGGTGATAACACCTAAGTGTTATGCATGAGATCTGGATTTTTTGTTTCTTATTTACTTTTTGCAGGCACACCCAAATACTCGTTCATTTTTTCGATTAATTTTCCAGTGGTTCTCTTCTACCTGCAGGAGGAGCTGATGTCGAATCTGGAAACCGTCCTGATTATTGATGATGACTTAAATATTAGAAATCTTGTTCGGGATTTTATCCTGAATGAAGGAAAGAGGATCCTGCTAGCGTCCAGTTCTGGTGAAGGTTTGGAATATTTAAAAACTGATTTGATTGATGTTTTATTCATTGATTTACAACTTCCCGATGAAGACGGTATCAGTTTACTCCGTAAAGCAATTCAGCTTCACCCAAATATCGCGTCAGTAATAATGACAGGATTTGGTACACTCGAATCTGCTATCGAAGCGATGCGTTTAGGGGCCTGTGATTACATCACAAAGCCGTTCAGAAAACAACAAATTATCAAGTCCCTGCAACGAGCGATTAATATCAACCTAGCCAACAAAATATTGGAACAAAAAAACGCGCATGATGAGATAGCAAGCGAGTTTCCACATGAAAATTTCGTTGCTGTTAGTGCTTCCATGCAGAAAGTTCTTTCGCAAATAAAGAAAATCTCTCTCTTTGAAGTTCCAATTATGCTGGAGGGAGAAATTGGAGTCGGCAAAAAAACATTAGCAAGACTCATTCATCAAAAGAGTCAAAATGTTAATGAGACTTTTATACACATCAATTGTCCAACAGTAGTCAACAGCGAGCCGTTTCAAGAATCTGATAATATCGTTTTGAAAACGCTTTTACAAAATAATTCACCAGAAAAGATTCGGAACGGAACGATCTATCTAGAAGACATTGAGCAATTGCCAATTATAGAACAAAAACTATTGGTAGGAATGATCGATGATGGTTATATAAGGACCCCCTGGTCGGTTCACTCAAACAATGATTCATTTAGATTGATTGCATCAACTACTATTGACATTAAGGAAGAAGTTTCAAAAGGAAACTTTCACAGAAGTCTTTATGATCGTTTGAGTTTTATGCCCATCAGAGTTCCTCCTCTTAGAGAAAGACGTGATGGAATCAAAGCATTAGGAATTCATCTTTTAGAACAGCTTAGTTATGCTTGGAATTGGAATCTGGAAACGTACCGACATCGAGTTGACAATAATGTCTGGGAATTACTAATTAAATATGAATGGCCTGGAAATGTTCAGGAACTGGCTACGATGCTATCGCGAATTGTATTTCTGGATGAGAGCGGTGTTATCACACGCGAACTACAGCAGCTTCAAGAACCTAAGTCTACCCAGAACAACGATACAATCTCAGTCCCCATGAATGGCGACTTGAAATCGATTGAACAACATATAATTAAAGAAGTCATCAAACGCTGCGGAGGAAATAAGGCTGCTGCTGCAAGATTGCTCAGACTACAACGTAAAACACTATATCGAATTCTCGATGATAAAAAAAATAACAGAAGTCTGGATTAGACCTTTAAACTGATCAACTTTCATTTCCAGTTCTAGAACTGAATTCTTTGAGCGAGTTTGAGTCTACGAGTCCCTTTTCACAGTTCACGATACACTCTGACACACACAACGATTGACATATCTCCACTCATCGTAAAGCAGTAGAGTAATCTTCCAGACTTGTTTTGATTCCGCGTTTTCATATTGTGTCGCGTCAAACTGCTGGTTTGTATTTCAGGATTGATTCGAAAGGTCCTGGATGACCCATACTTACACTAGAACAATAGAATACACGAAACAGATGGCTCCATCTAATTATGATTTCAGGCCACTTGTCCATGTTGATTTTCAAAGACTATTTTTAGATCAAATTATCCTTAACAATCAGCAATATATTGGTACTATATAGGTAATAATACCTAAATAAGACAATGGTAATTTATAAAAAGTCTATTATTTCGTGATGTATTCATTTTTTTTATTTCTCGAGAATTACTAATTCTACCAGGAAATACTTATGAACCCAAAATCGTGGCAGAAATCTAAAGAATTTATAAACCTGATTTCCGATAACATTACCGTTTTAATGGAATCATCTGAATTTGGAGTTATTCAGTCTCAGTTGATGAGTCTTATTCAAAGTCTGGATAAACGATACGGAGTTACCATTAACTGTGTTATAGATGTGATAGACTGGGAAAAGGAACGAATTTTACCGCTTTTAAATACTGGAATATCGACTGAAGAAAGTGGAGATGTATTTCGCACCTGGAATGACGCATTACCGCAGAAGTATGTGGTTAACGGTGATATCCATGTCGTTCCACAAGACTACTGTCCAAACTGTTGGAGTGACTGGGGTTTCAAATGGAAAAAACGGACCTGCCCGGAATGTGGGATTAAATTAGGAGAGGAATGTAAGATTCTTCTTGATTCAGATGTGTGTCCCCACTGCAAAGACGGAATAATATCAATGAATAATCCAGTATGTGACAAGTGTAGATTTAAGATAGATCCCAATTGTGTTGTCTGGGGATAGCAGCGTTTATTCCAGTGACTGATGAAAATGCTGCTAAATTCTCGCCACCGGTATCAGCCTGAGGCACGCTAGGGATTGATTATTCGCAGGCTAAGTTGTCGTCATGGTGCGTCTCCTCATGCAAAATGGAATTTTGACATCCGACTCCCTCTGACACCGATTCTCGGAGATTGACGGGAGTTCTCACTTTAATCAATTTACCTCCACTCGAAAACTTTCCATCTGGCTGATGGTGCTGCCATAATAATTTGGCGAATATCGAAACTGTTTTAGCATTCCGCAGATTGAACGTTAACATCACAAGCCCCGGCGGGATCGGTTGGTCGTGGATCAACCCTACGCCGCCTGAGGAGATGTCCCGTATGTAGGCAGTGAACGTAGTTTGTCCGTGTTCGGTTGATAGACTCTCACTGTCATCTAGAGGTTGCACTTGGACCGGGTGATAAAACGGCAGTCGCGTTTCGTCGCGTTGTTCGACTCCTTTTCTCTCTCTATTGTGATGGCCCTCTCCGTCTTCGGCTATTCTACGTAACGCAGTATTGATGAGGTCCTTAATCGCTCCGTTTTCAGCTGCGAACCTATTCAGGTAGCGTTCGATATGCCGGGCCGTGATTATTCGCTGCTTTCGTTGGCGATTTGCCTCTCTCGCCTGCTGCCCAACTCCCAACCCGACTGCCGAAACTAAGCCGAACAGACCGACGTTCGTCCAAAGCTGTGTGAGAGTTGAATCTAGCTGTGGTCCCCATCCTGCTGCTAATAGACACAGGCTGAACCAGCCGATTAGAGTTGATAATGTAATTCGTTCCGAATTATTTGCATGAGTGCAGAACATAATTGTTTTCTTTCTGGTGCCGAATTATAAGATTGACTCTGCCTTAGCAGAGAGAACTTATGTCAAAAGCATTTCGCAAACGAAGTTCAGTTAGAAGGCTCGGCGAGATGGTTTGTGAATTAAAAAAGAAAACGTGACATTCGGGATCACCATCAGAATGTTGAGCCACGCAGTATCTGGCCTTCAAATACTTCATCGAGAATTCCAGACATTCCAAGAGCATCAAAGATTCGACAGAGTTGCAGTAGCCATCAATTCATGTTGATCAATTTGTGATTCGTTAAGCAATAATGTGTGCACCTTGTCAGGTGGCAAAGGCTTCGCAATAAAGTAACCCTGCATAAAATCACACCCAAGAGCTATGAGTCGTGACATTTGGTCTTTCGTTTCCACGCCTTCAGCAACGACGGTCATCCCCAGATTGTGGGCCAGGTCAATAGTAGTGTGTACAATGTGCGAGTTCCGCTTGTGTAGGTCGGTACCGCTGATAAATGAACGGTCAACCTTCAGAGAGCTAAAGGGAAACAACTGGAGGTGACTCAGAGACGAATAGCCCGTTCCGAAATCATCTATTACCAGGCGAACCCCTTGCTCATGCAACTCTGTCAAAACAGCTAATGTTAGTGCGGTATTTTCAATGGCAGCGTGTTCCGTGATTTCCAGGTACAGGTTGTCTGCCTTGATGCCGGTCTCGTCAATAATTCGAAGAGTTTTTTCGATAACGTTAGGCTGTATAATTTGTCTGGGTGAGAAATTCACGTTGAGAGTCAGTGCCGTGGCAGTAGGAAATTGATTCTGCCATTCACACAGTTGGCCGCATGCTGTCTGCATTACCCACCAGCCAACCGGGATCATCAATCCACATTTTTCCGCTACGTCGAGGAATTCCGATGGTGGTATGATCCCACGCTCTGGATGCTCCCAACGCAGCAGAGCTTCGAAACCGATAATCGTCATCGTCGTCAGCGATATAATAGGCTGATAGAATACCCGAAATTCTTGGCGATTGAGGGCTTGTCTCAGTTGATTTTCTAATGTCAGGGTTATTTTAGAATTGGTGGACATCTCGGAGGTGAACAGCTCGAAGCGTGAATCCCCTTGCGACTTGGCTCGATACATGGCCGTGTCAGCGTCACGCAGGATATCGTCCGCGCTATGGTGTTCAACAGTACTCACGGCAATTCCGATACTGGTGCTCGTAAAGACCTCTTCACCTTCCAAATTGAACGGTTGCTGCAAAGCTTCATGAATACGCTCGGCAATTAGAATCACATCATTGACATCAGTAATATGCTCAGCCAGCACGGCAAACTCGTCTCCACCAAGACGCGCTACGATATCTGTTTCTCGTATCGCTTTCTGTAACCTTTGAGCCGTCTGCACCAGCAGATTGTCTCCAGTCAGATGCCCCAGGCTGTCATTGATGGTCTTGAAGCGATCCAAGTCAAGAAACAGAACTGCAATCGAATAATCATTGTTTCTCTTATATCGCTGGATTGCCAGCTCAAGTTGCTTGACGAACAATGCTCGGTTAGGCAAATCTGTCAGAGGATCATGCAAGGCATCATGTCGTAGCTTTTGCTCCAACTGCTTACGTTCAATGGCGACGCCAGCCATTTGTGCCGACGATTCTAGCAACGTCGCTTCGCCAGTGAGAGGACCACGTGGCTCCTCGCAGAACATGCAAAAAGCTCCCAGCACCTTGCCCTCTGATTCAATAATCGGTTGAGACCAGTAGGCCCTCAGCCCATCCGCCAGCGCCAGGCTGTGGAAATCACCCCAAAGTGGGGCGCTCGTGAGATCATTCACAACCACGGTTTCTCGAACGTCAGTTGAGGTAAAATTTGTTCCCGCGCAGGGTTTAACCTCAAGATTGTTGAGCGCACGTTGCAGCTTCTCTGAAAGGTTTGGAGCAGCACAGACTTGCAATCGTCCAGTATCTTCATCAATCAACATGACCGAACACCGTATCTCAGAAACTTGTTCCTCCACAATCTGGCACAGAAGCGTGAGCACGCTGAGTAACGAATTGCCAGAGTAAATCTGATGGATTATTTCATTCTGACCATCCTTCAGTCGCTCTGCGCGCTTACGATCGGTGATATCACGAGCCGTCGCAATCAGAATCGGTTTATCAGTTGAGGAATCCAAGGCCTGGAAAAGTATTTCGACGGGGAAATCTGAGCCATCTTTGCGGCGGTGCACAGTTTCAATCACCCCCTTTTTCTCTTGTTTCGAGGAAATCACTTTGTCGAACTGAAGCGCCAACTCATCACAGGTGATATTAGTTTTGATGTCCCCTGGCCCCATGGTGAGTAGTTCCTCACGAGAGTAGCCCACACTCGCACAGGCGGTTGCGTTCATATCAATGAATCGCATCTTATTCCGGTCGATAAGAAAGACGGCATCGGCCGAACAATCCAGGGCTGTCCGAAAGAGTATTATTTCTTCTTCTGCACGCTTACGCTCACTAACATCGCGAATGGAGGCGGTGACGAGCACTCCAGAGTCTGTCCGCAGAGGCCCTAGGTTGACCTCAATGGGAAACCGACTACCATCTTTCCGTAACCCGTAGAGATCCGCCGATTTTCCCATGGGGCGTACCTTGGGGTTCGAGAAATACCCAACATGTTTTTTCTTGTGGATGGCACGAATATCTTCAGGAATGAGAACTTCGACAGGCTCCCCAATCAATTCTTCTTGTGAGTAACCAAATATATGTGTCGCCTGTGTATTCGTTAGGATTATATTTCCATCCTGGTTGCAAATCACCAATGCATCAGGAGCGCACTCCAGCAGCCCTCGATATTTCTTCTCTGACTCCCTATATTTTCGAGCATTCCAGTACGCAGCGATGATGGTCGAGAAAGTGGTAAACAGTGGCTCCAGATTCTTCGCCAGCGATTCGTCATATCCACCAGTACGATTTGCCATGCCAACCATACCAATCAGATTGCCATCGTGAAACAGAGGCATTCCTAGAAACGACTCGATCAACGGGTGACCGAGAGGCAGGCCTCCGCTACGCACGTCATTCGCCGTGTCGTTTGTCAGTACATACTTGCCAGACGTGAGTACTGCACCAAACAGATTCTTGAGATTGAAAAAATCAAGACCGTTTGGCGAATGTTCTACAAAATACTCAAGAGATTTCTGGTTCCAGGCAATGTTGGAGACGGCCCGCATCTTGAAATACGGATCGCCTGCATTTGTGTAAAGAAGATCTCCGATGAAACCATATGAACTTTGACTTGATTTAATAAGATGCGAAAGCAGCTTGTCGTAAAACTTGAGTGGTGGCTCATCAGAAGTAAACTGCGACTGTATCAATCGGATCGTATTCAAAAGATCGATTTCTTCGATTGTTGGGAACTGTCGGTTGTCAACAATTCTTTCATTGTTGTGTTTCTTCATTTGTACTCTCACATTTGAAACTAGAGGGCATCTCAAAACCTTTTTAATAGTGTAAATAAACACCCAAGAATTACAAAGCTTTCGTAGAGGTAATCGTGATATTCCCAGCGCGTGACAATGCGACGATAGTTGTGGAGCCAGGCAATACTGCGTTCCACAATCCAACGTCGTTTGAAGCGTGGAAGCTTTCGACCATCTTGCGTCGGCGGTTTGACTCTCGATTTTCGATGCGGGCAGATCAGATCGATATTCTTTTCCATCAGCCGTTTGCGCAACGAGTCCGAATCGGCGGCTTTGTCATAAACAAGTCGCTCGGGTTGTCGATTTTGCAATGTGATTTTTTCAAGCAGCGGTTCGATCAGCTTGACTTCGCTACGACGGGCCGATTCTGTGTCGATCGCCACAGGTGTCCCGTGACGATCGACAAAAATCATGACCTTTGTGCCTTTGCCACGACGAGTCGGGCCAACTCTTCTACCCCTTTTTTTGCCGAGGCAAAAGTGCCATCAGCAAAGGTTTCCGAGAAATCAATCTGGCCAGCATCATCCATTCGTTCCAAGATGATTTGCCAGGCAGATAAGAGCCGCCCTTCGATCGTCCATTGCTGGAAACGTCGATGGCACGTCGCTTTTGAGGGATACTCTCTTGGTAAATCTTTCCATCGTGCTCCTGTCACCAAAATCCAGAGAATGCCTTCCAGGCAATCTCGTGGATGGGCTTTTGGACGTCCTCCCTTTTTGGAAGGGGGAGTCCAGGGAAACAGTTTTGCGACTAAAGACCATTGTTTATCGGTCAAAACGACCGGGCGTTCCGTCCTGGACGCTGTTTTTGTGGAAACCCGTTTTCGTTTGGGCCACCAGACCAGCGTCATATACATAAGAAATTCTCCTTTCAGGAGAACACTTCATGCAAAAGACGCGCCAAACCGTTCACTTTTTTTGACGTTATGAGACAACCTCTAGTCAGTCAGACGAGTGTATAGGAAGAGTAGGTTATAGGGTGAAACTGTCAACAAAATGCGTCGAAAACAGTTAGTTGTGACAACAGGTCTCACAAGAGCGTTCCTTTTGTGGCGTCATGACACAATTTAATTGTCGGACCGATCTGATTCTTGACAACAAACAACTCGTGGAAGAAGACTTGTGATGCAAATCATTAGGTGAATCGCACTCAGACTGTTTTCGAAATGAGTAATTAGTGAAGGGTGGCCACATATAATTGTCAATTCATTTCAGCAAGATGTAGCCGCGATTGATCAGCGGCGAAAGTCATCCGAAACACCTCTCGTCGTTTGGACTCGAATTAGTTCGCTAAACTCGATGAATGCCAGGCAGTAATCTATACAGCCCTTATTCGCGGACTCGGTGTGTATGTTTGAAAGACAGACGTATTAGCGATTTCATAGCAAAATGGAAAAATATGATCAGAATGACTCCTGAAGTGTTAGATCGAAACTCATAGTGAATGGTTCAGACCAACTAACCGGGATCTTGCCAGGCTGGCAGAACAGTACAGCAATACTGCCATCGGCCGAGCCTGTGGGGTTTCTGATACCACCATTCGAAACTGGCTTGGCAAAGCGAAGATCAAACGCAAGGTCGAATTCAATCAACATCAGGGGGAAATTACTTCCGATGCTATTGCAAAACTCAGAAAACGGGCTGAGAAACTATCCAGCAGACAGGCTCAGAGAACGGAGAAACGGCTGTCAACGGACCGAGTCAGCCGAATCATTGCTCAGATTGGAGAGCAAGCCAGGATTATCGTTCAGCAGCCAGATGAAGAAACGGGACGCCGTCTGAAGTATGCCACTGCCCACGATCTGAGACGGGGCTGTGCTCACCGGCTGATCAACGCCGGAATCTCGGCAGAAACCCTCAAAGTCATTTTACGGCACCGAGATTTTTCGACGACGGAGAAGTTTTATGGTGCGACTAAGGCGGCTCAGGCTGCTGCAGGTGAAATCCACGAGAAGCTCGAGAGTAAGGGCTCCAAAAATGAACCCACAGAAACAAAGTCTCTACTTTCCCCTGAAGAGATACAGAAGCTAAAGCTTATACTAAATTCAATGTGAGCGACAAATCATTCAGGAATGAATTGCACTCTTGACCGTAGCTTAGAATCCATGCACAGCACTTCGTCTTTGCCTTCACCATTCTTACCAATACTCAAAGACGCCTTCACTTCATCATTCAACTCTATTTTTTATTTAATGATTTTAGCAGCCCGTAGCTTCTGCACAGCGGGATCAAGTCGCGCAGCAATAGGGCGCATATCAAAGCCGAATATTTCGTCATACCATCTATCTACTCCCGGTCCGGTTAACGGTGGATCACCTGATTGCAATCGTAACATGCAAAGTGCGACTACCTGAAGCGCGAGGGCGAGAAGTTTAGGGTCAGAAGATTGATCACTCTGAGCTGTTTCGGCATAGTGGACAATCTGCCGAAGTTCATCATTTGTTAGTTCGAGATCATTCATTGGAGATTTTCTCCTAAGTTCACACAGATTTATTCGATTAATGTGACGTTTATTTGTCAGCCGAACCTATTTTGGGAGACAGCTAGATTTTATTTATCATAGCTACTCATTTTTTAGATCTTGGCATTGTAGAAAGGCGTATAACATATCTTCGATCAAATAAAGTATTTAGAGTACTTTCGAAACCTCTTGTATATTTTCCGCGAAATGATGTCTTGACCACTCTCCAATGCATAACTGACTACATTCGTCAGAAACTCCATTTCTTTCTCATCCCATCCCCACATTCCGCACACATCAGTAACAAATTGTTCATCTGGAATCGCACGTAAAAAGTCATTGACAGGCCATTCGTTATTTATGAATACAGACACGAGTCCTATGCGAAATCTTTTTGCTGGGCTCCAAAAAAAGCCACGTGGCAAAAAGCGATCCAACAAACTCCACGCCTGTCTCGCGAGACTAGACCTACAAACAGAAGAATATAAGGATGGGAACTGTCGTGAAACCATGCAGGACAATTCTTTCTCAGAATGCGTGAGCGCAATAGAGAAAAGAAATGCATCAAGGAACTGGTTTAAGTCACTACTATTATTGCGATCAAAGTTTGAGATATTTTCCAAAGAGGACGAACTACAATGCAGAAATGCCTCACTAGCTGGATCTAAATTCAAAAATAAGCTACCGAGAAATTCGACTGAAATACTTTTCTCTTTGTCGAGCCACTCGCAAACCAGATCAGATCGACTACTAAGCATCGACATTATCCGACTAGCCAGCCTTGTATCCTGATTACCCTTATCTAGGATTGCTCGGATACCCAATTCAGGATTGGTACTTATTATATGAGATATCGCTTCGAACTCTGAAATTTCAATAGTAGTTTCAATTAAGCTATTCACCCAAGTTGCTTCGATATTTGCAGTTTCTAGAATTTTGTTGAGCTTTTGTCTATCTGCCAATTCCCAGACTTTTTTACATATTAGGTAATCGGGACGCAGTTTAATTAATTGGCATATCTCATTCTCAGACAGTTTTTCCAGAATATCAGTGCTTACTCGTTCTCTCAATAAAACAATAGTATCTAATGCTACGGAAACAAAGTCCTTCTTGTTCTTTGTAATTCCTCGCGATAGAAGTCGGCATACTTCTTGACTTCTTGTAACACTAGCTCCTTTTAATGTATTTGCGACTTTTAGTTCTTTTAAATCAAATGCATGGCTGACCTTGGGAGAAATTATTGATTCAACAATTACTAGTTCGTCGTTTTTGAGAAAATACTCTCGGACTTCTGATGATCCAAATACGCTTGTCTTTATACCTTGTGCTTCTTTCGAACTGGGCCAATTAGATGCAATCTTTTCAGCAACATTTGAGATAGGAATTCCTCCAGACTCCGCATCTGCAATATTTTTCGCAACAGAATATAATTGACCAATTTCTGCTCTTGAGTCAGAACTTAAATATTTAGACACAAAGGCAAAGCCTTCCTCCTCCTTCTTCTCCTTTTTATCAGTGGTAAGGGATGTAGAAATATCACAAATTTTAACTTGAGAATGTGATCGTATTGCATCTCTTATACCCTCTGATGTTGATAATTGAACATCAAGATATTGATTTTCAATTTGACGTAATCTGATCGCACCGGTACAAAAAGAAAACAATTTAGCAGTAAGTCTTGCGTGAAATAACCATAGTTCAAATACGTCTCTCTCAAAGAGCTCCGAGTTTTTTACTCGAACACAAACTGGATCCTCAGTTTTATAAAAATCTTCTGCAATTTGAAATGAGATGGAAGATAAATGTTGAGAACGAATGTTATTGTGGCTACTTCTAATAGAAACTGGCTCTTCATAACGCTCTAAACCCATGGACTCTGGATGAATAAAAGCATCGAGGAGATCTTCGATGGAATTCAATTTCAGTAAGTCTGTATATCGAAAAATGAGCGTATGGGTCCATACACACCCTGGACGTGAGAATTCTGTTGCTATCCATGTTTTTGCAATTGCAAAATATTTATTTTGTATGAGGGGGTAAGCAGTCCAGTATTTTTCAAAACCTTCACTAATAGTCGGACCAGACAAGTCGCTCAACATTCTCATTTGTCGTTCAACCTGCTTTCCAAAAGATTTGGATGCAGCAAGTAGGCGATGCCCATTGGAGTAACCATGCACAGCTTGGTCAGCAATTATTTCGCTGCCTCTTATGCTTAATCCCATCGAATCGTCCATCGCAAAGGTAATGTGATATCATTTGTTTTTTTGTGCCCTGTTGATATCAATTCAATGCGTTGCGAGGGTGACTCGATTGATTGTAGTTCATCCTTGTTTTTTTCTATATCTCCCCCCTGAGCGCTAACGCCAAAGCATTTACACTCGAATTTTTCAGAATTTGCTTGGAGAAATTGCATTAATAAAGGGGCTCGTTTACCTAACCACTTATCAGGATCGGATTGATTTTCGTGTACCCGGTCCCACGCAGAAATTATTACAGCTAATCGAATCGAGCTTCGTCTATTTAAAACAGATATGAACTGCAATAATTCAACAAGTTGAACTTGGGTGGGCGATTTATGAGGATCCCATTCTATTGGCTCATTACTATGATTATCTTCAACATTGGACTCAGGTGATTTGATTCTATTCGCTAGTTGCGATGCGTTTGTTATCAATTCACTTTCACGGATATCAGGATGTATGAATAAAAGACCTCCTTCAGATTGGTCAATAATCTCAGAATATCCTTTTTCGGCATATCTTTCTGTCCATTGTTGCTCAAATGATTCGCCGGACAAGTCAGGTATTGAAATATCAGTCAAAAGCTCTGTCTTTGGGTCTCGTAGCTGAATCAATGCAGTCGATTCCATACCCAACTTGGTGCGTTCAAGACGCTGTACTCCTACCCATTCTTTGCAAATATTATTTAGATATGTTTTATCTCCAGTGAGATTGGCAAACTGCAAACTACCGTCTACATCTTTTTCAAACAGCACATGCCATAAGGCTGCCAAAAAAGTCGTTTTACCAGATTCTGGAAGCCCAATTAGAAATTGTTGTGAATGTCTCTCATTCATTAATTCCGCTTTCTCGTCTAGCATAGTTCCGACCAAAATAGTCGAATTCACAACACCCCTCTAGATTTTCATTATAGAGCTCTATTGGAAAGTATGAACCTGGGTTATCTTCTACCCAAGATGGAAAAATTTCATTCAAACCGTATCCGAGCTTAATCGCTTTAGTCCCAGTTTCCGGAATAGCTGCAATGTTGCTAAATCTAATTCGCCCCAATAAATCTCCAAATCGGCCTTTTATTGCTGATTTGATTGATTCAATAAAATTTAAGGCAGTATCATCATGCACAAATAAATCATACTTAGAGAATATAACATCTACCAGCGAACGTTCTCCCAACCGATTCGATTCAATACAACTTTGAAGCAACAATAATGCTTCTTTCTTTGCATTTTGACGAAATGCCAAATCAATCATTTTGCTACCATCAACCAATAAAACAAAATGATCTGAGCGACGGAGCAACGGTACCTGTGCGCAATCATCTACAGAATTGATTGCATCTTCAAAAGATTCTCCTGAAACATCAGCGAAAAACAAATGTTTTGGTGTACTTGGATTAGATTTTTGGGCAACTTTGAGATGCAGAAGCTTCCTTTTTTCACCAAAGCTAGTTCGGTCCATTGTGGGTGTATCTCGATTTGATGCGACACGAGCTTTGTGACACCTTCGTTCAAATCCAACTAGTGTTCGTGAACCGGCGAATAAATACCCCCCTAGCGGGCCATTTTGAAAGCAATGGAATAAACTTGCAATTAGAGAAGATTTTCCACAATCCACAGCCCCTGCCAAAAGAATCAACTGAACGCGGGACGACATACTTATTGACCGACTTTCTTCAACTGAAAGTGCATCTCCACTATAAAAATCAATTAACGAATCATCTTCGGCTTCTACTCCATCGTCTATATCAACCTCTTGCGTTTCCTCTAACTCCTTAGACAAAACTATTCCCCCTCGATTTGAATTGCATTAAATTGACGAAGCAAAAGTGTCTCTAAATATATCTGCATTGCAAAATCCACGCAATTAAATTGAGTAGTGTTAGAAATTGAAAACTCCTGTTTCAAGGGTTGCAACCACTCTGCTTGCCTCTTAGCTCCTCTTGACCTAACCAATGACTTGATCAACGGACATAAAGATAAAGCTGGATTTTCTGAGTAGAGAGACTCTAATTCTGAAGAAAATTCTTTTTCCAATTTTGACACTACGGACGAAATCTTAATCATTTCATTTTCTTCTTTTCCTGAAAGCTGGATCGCTCTAGCCAACAGCTCTTTATAGGAAAGCGGGCCGGGAAACCTTCTTACCATTTCTGCTAGCTCGACCCCGAGTATAACTGTAGTCGCTGGCCAGTTAAGATCCTCAAATACTACAGAAAGTTTTTTACTGACTGCTGTGGTCAGCCACCATAAGATATCTGATTCTTCTCTAAATAACTCTAACTGAGAATTTAAGTATTTATTATTTTGATTAGTTTGCTTGATCGACTTAGCAAGACCATTGAGTATCTTGTCAAGTGGTGCGTAAGCCTGTGGTAACTGCGTCTGTACTTCAAAATTCTCTTTAATTGAATTTAAGCTAGTTGAGATGTTTGGAACGCTTGAACGATTAAGTGAGTGTTTCGTCAGATCACGCAGCGATGCACTTTCAGAGTGAAGAGCATTCCAAGAGCGCCTAACGATCTCTTCAATAGCAGAAATATTATTCTTGCCCATACAATTTGGGCATATTACTGCTAGTGCAGACAATCGTGCTTCGGTAGTCTCAGGTTGACTTTGAATCACTTCTCCAAGAGCTGCTCCAGCTAGACATGAAAGATAAAGCCGATTATCAATCATTGGAAATGTATTATCTTCATCTTTAAAGAAACCAGCAAACTCATCTGCAACTTCATCATCTATCGGCAGTCTATAAAAAAGCAATGCTAAGTTTAATATTTGATCTGACGAGATATCTTGAATGCTATTTTCTAATCCTGACCAACGTAGTTGAAGCCTATCGCCATCTCCTTGGCAATCTTCAATATCTGCTAGACGCAACCAATCTGCAAAGTGTATATCCATTATGCTCCTCAATGTTTTGTGTTAATCAAATGGATTTTGATCATGCTTACCGTCCGAATATTCATGTTCGATAGCATCCCATAGTTGGCTTAATACATCACCAGTTTTCGCCCGATCAAAAATTCGGTTATATAATTCATGGTCTTCAATACCTTCATCAGTATCATTCAGAAGTTTTAGCCGAATCGCTATTTCAATCCGTTGTGTATGCGAAAGGCCAAAAAAACGATATGCTAGAGTTCGAGCTGGGTCCATAGCCTTACCCTCAGGTACATGGTCAATTGATGTGCTCATTCCATTTTCATCATTAGCTTGATTTCCAGATACATCTACAACAATATTTTCACTTAATTGACGTTCCCACATTGGCAATTCGAAAACATAATCTAGGAATTCTCTTCCTTCACATCTGTTGTGGTCCGTCTGAAATTGTGTTTTATCTTCTGACCAAATTCTCGGATAAACACGGATTTTTAATTTTCTACTAGAATCTACTTCTATTGAAATCGAAATCCAGTTATATCGAGGCACCCAATTGGACTCTCGTTTGTCGGGATGAACTGCACCTGCCACTAGATGTAATGAGTCATTCATTCTGTCCATTGATTGAATATGCTTATGCCCGAAGAGCTGTAAATGTGCCCTGGAATTTGCTTTATTAAAAAAACCAGTCGAAGACCGAATCCAATCATGAGGATGGTGGCACATAATCACGTCTACTACTCCATCTTCTCTCTCTGGAATTTGATATTCTCCGACTACTATAAATCCTTTTTCATTATCAAGATGGTTAGAACAGAGAGTAGACATCAAACCGTTCAGCCTTAACTCTGAACCATCGTCAAGTATAAACTTTTCCTGCCACACCTGTTTCTCAGGTAGAATTTCACAACCAAATGTAGCTGCAAATTTATTGTACTGTTCTATCGGTTTAAACAAGAATTCGGTTGCCAACTCATCTGTTATCAATGATCTCAGATAGCTGTCTAATTCATTTGATTGAGTGTTGGCAACATTGCGAACTTCAGCCTGTGTGCTTTCTAGAACCTTACTTTTCTTAATAACGCTTTGGTCAACATCATGATTTCCAGGCACACACCAGACAGATGTTTCCTCGCACTTTACAAGACTAGCTAAATTACTAAGCCAGTCTTTCGCAATGGAGTATTCATCTTCTTGACCGCTAAATGCAATATCACCGCTGACTAGAATCGCGTCAGGGACAAAGTGGGTTTCTGCAAACCTTTTTGCATCCAATTCAATTTCATTTCGGAGATCGCCATCAGTATCAAAATTATCATTGCTGTATTCTCGAAAATGGATATCTGACAAATGCAAAAAATTTACCATGATCACAGCCACCTTGTTTCTTCATAAAACCATAACTGAAAAATTAGTAGACATAATCATACAAGTTCAATCTGCATCTGTAAATTTGATACCCGGGCTTGAAGTAGAGATAAAAGTTGATTGTGCACAGAGAAATGAGCGAATCAAGCTACGTTTGATTACTATTATGTTTTTCAATCAGCAAACCAAAATTTGATCGCTTAACAAATCAAACTCAAATCTGAAAATACCTGACAATTGAAACTTCCCATTAGTGGGGGGATAAGTGGGGGGAATGCAAAAGGCCTTCGCCGGGGTGACGAAGGCCTTGTAGTTGTAAGTGGTTTTCTCAGCGTGAGATAAGAAGTACACCCCGCAGGGTTCGAACCTGCAACCTTCGGTTTCGTAAACCGATGCTCTATCCAATTGAGCTAGGGGTGCCTATCCCCGATGGGGAAAGGGTATTCTAGCGAGGCGGTTCTCCCTTTTAAAGCCTTTCGCAAGCAGGATTTGAATCTTTTTCGTAGCTCCAGGCCAGATTTGGGGCCTCAAACCGGGTTTCAAATCGCCTGAAAACCGGTTCTGGCTGGATTGTCTCCCCTTTTTTTAAGATCAGGGGCTCTCTTTGATTCTTTAAGACACCCGGGTTAGTGCTCTGGTTCCCGGAAGCAGAATAAAAAAGGCTCTGTTCATGAAGAACAGAGCCTGAACACTTTCAAACCGTATTGAAATCGGAGTCGAAGCCGAATTTAGTGATGGCCGTGATGACCATGGCCGCGATGTCCGCCATGATGGCCGTGACCGCGGTGACCACTTCTGTAGCCGCTTCGGTATCCGCCATAGTACCTGCCGCCGTATCCGCGGCCGCCACTGTAAATTCCGATCCCGAATGAGGGACTGCTATAATAGAAGCCACCCGATCCATATGAGGGATAGGAATTATAATAGCCGCCGTAACTCGGATAGGAATAACCGTAGCCACCATATCCGTAGCCTGAATAGCAGCCACCTGCCTCGGCCTGTTGAGTTGGCATTAACAACAGGGTGCCCCCCATTACCAGCCCCATACAGAGAACCAGTTTCAAGGCCTTTGATTTTTTGTTCGGTTTTGACTGAGCCTGGTCAACCGCATCTGTTTTGCTTTGCATCGTTTCTCTCCTTGGAAAAATGAATCAAACTGAGTGCTGGCTTATTACTGAAAAGCGTCCTCGCTTCGTGTCAGACACTCGATTGCAGTACGGTTGAGATTCCATCACTCATCACCTACTTATCCGTCTGCCGTAATGAGAAGAAACGCGAGAATCGTGCCAGAACGATGCCTTTTAAGTAGCATTTACATAACTCATTAAGTTATAAAAGCTTAAGATGCGAAGCTTTTTCAGGTCTGCTCAACGAGAGCTGAAAACCGTCCCGAAAACGCATCAACTGACATCAAACTGAGGACAGGAAAATCGAGACGTCAGGCAGGAACTGCCGAAGGAGGGGAAATAAAAAAACAAGCCTCTCAATCAAATGATCGGGCCAAACCAAATGAATGAGAGACTTGAGAAAACGTGCCAATTTGTTTGTTCCTGAGAACAGGAACCGGCCCGACAAGATCAGCTAAAACCTGATCGAGGCGGAATTATTAAAAACATGGATTACCATCCATAATAGAAACCGAAGCCGGGTGTATAAAAACCGGCACCATTCCCGCGGTAATAGTAGTTGTTATACCGGCGGTTGTATCTGTCATACCTGTTGGAATATCGGTTGTAGTAGTTTCTATAACGTCGACCTGCGTTGCGGTAATCCCGTCTTGCCTGACGGTAATTCCGTTCAAAGTGTCGTTGATAACTTCGGTAACGCGGTCTGGCCTCACTGGTATTCATTGCGCCTACAAGTAAAACACTACACGCCAGCGTGGCGATCGTCAGTGCACGTTTCATGGTCTTGTCTCCTTGATAAGAACCGTGTTGTCTGCCTGCATTCCCGATTGAACGAAAGCAGCAACCCATATTTTTTCGTTTGTCTTATCTCAGGAGAAATGCAACAGATGTGCCATTTGCGCAGCATTTAAGGTGAAACGACATAAATCATGTCTCAGATTAGGCTTAAAAAGCAAATTTTTCTCAAGTTCTAAAAACCAGCGCGCAGAACCTGTTGTAGAAATGAGAAAGGTGTGGTCGAAAGGAGAACAATCAAGCCGTTCTACTGCCAGTAACTCTCATGATACATGATGCTTCGTGCCGTGATGTAGAAACGACATTCAGACGACCGGATTTTTCAAGACGCCGATCTGTTCAATCTCAGCGTGCAGTTCATCGCCGTTTTTGAGGAACTTATTCTTCGAAGCGCCAACACCACTGGGGGTTCCGGTGGAGATGATGTCACCTGGTTCAAGCTGCACAAAGCTGGAAATGAATTCGATGATGGCGGCGACGGGGAAAATCATTTCTGCTGTCGAGGAATCCTGTTCTACATTTCCATTGACTGCCAGTTTCATTTTGAGTGTCTGCGGATCTTCGATTTCGTTGGCAGGAGTGACGCACGGTCCCATCGGACAAAACGTGTCGTGCCATTTTCCGTGCAACCAGTCAAAGAAGCCATCTTTTTCGCGCTGGGTGCGTTCCGGATTCGGTCGGAATTTTCGATCGGAGATATCATTGATGACGGTATAACCGGCGACGTAGTCGAGTGCCTCTGCTTCCGAGACGCCTTTGCAGGCTTTGCCGATGATGATGCCCAGTTCCAGTTCCCAGTCAATATGATCGGGAGAGACTGCGGGAATTTTGACCGGCTGTCCGGGATGCGTCAGCGTTGTGGTGGGCGGTTTCATGAATACATAGGGAAATGTTTTTTGCCGTTCCTCTGCTTTGCCGCCCCCCTCTTCGATATGTTTGGAGTAGTTGCCCGCCAGCAGCAGGAGTTTGGACGGATTGGGAACGGGAACCAGCAGCTCAACATCTTCGATCGGAATGGACATTGGAAACAGTTCTTCATCCATCGATTGCTTCAGTTGTTGTTCGATGGTCAATATTGTTTCGTGTTGTGTGCCTCCCGGGAGGAATGGAATGAGGCCTGCCTGCTCGTCCACGTCGACTCCTGCCATTTCTGCAGCAGCACTCAGTGGGATGATCGTGTCTTCCGAGTAGAACCCACAAGAAATCGTATTTTCAATCTGGTATCGACATAATCTCATAATTTGCAGGCTCCTGTAGGGAGAGATCAAAGTGGTGTGAATGGATGAGGGACAATCGTATTTGCTGCGAGACCGTGGAACCAATCCACGGGCGTTGATTTCATTATTATCCTACCGATTTTTTTGCAGCAGACCAATTCTCAGGTCCCTTTATGATAGCTGCTTTTGGAATCTCTTTAAACTGATGCCAATAATTGCAATGCAGCATAGAGTGAGTCCTATGATATGCGGCAGTAAATCGGTGATATCGGCACCACGCAAAACAATCCCCCTTAGAATTTCCAGGAAATAGGTGACGGGGATAATGAAGGTAAAGAGATAAATAGGGAGTGGCATCTGTGAACGCGGAAACATGAAGCCCGATAACAAAACGGAAGGCAGCATAATCAGAAACGCGAACTGAACCGCTTGCAGTTGTGTGCGGGAAACGGTGGAGACTAACATTCCCAGTCCCAGGCCACAAACCAGAAACAACAGGGACAGCACTAATAATTCCCAGAGAGATCCATGAATGGGAACGCCAAAAAAGAAGACCATGACGGTTAATACGATCAACGTTTCGACAAAACCAATCAGCGCATACGGAACCAGTTTTCCCAGCATCAACCCGGATTTACTGACCGGAGTCACAAACAATTGCTCCAGCGTTCCCAGTTCCCGCTCTCTGACGATTGCGAATGAGGTCAGAAACAGCGTGACCAGCTGTAAAATGATCCCCACCAGCCCGGGCACAAAGAAGTGTGAACTCTCCAGATCCGGGTTGTACAACAGTCGCGGCCTGACTTCGAGCGGTAGCGCCGCTGCGCCTTGTGCATCGCGGGCAGGGACCCTGGGCAGAGTCTCGGCAAACTGTTTCGCCATTTGGGTCGAGAGATTCAGCCCCAGGAGATTGGAAGCGTTCAACGCGGTTGTTGCGACCTGTGAATCGCTGCCGTCAATCAGTACCTGGACAGAGACCTGCTCCCCTCGTAGCAGTCGATCCGAGTAATCGGGAGGAATGATGACTCCGACTTTCGCTCTACCCGACTGGAGCGCGTAGTGAAAGGCATCCTCATCAAACACGCGTTTGATAATCTCAAATGTACGCGTATTGGCAAACGCGTCTCTTAATTCGCGCGCACTGGAGCGTCCATCCAGGTCATAGATGACCGTCGGGATATTTTCGATTTGCGTATCAATGGCAAAACCAAAAATGATCGTCTGTAACACCGGAACAGCAAACACGAACAGAAGCGTTGCCGGTTCGCGACGGACGTGCGAAAATTCTTTGACCAGAATCGCCCAGAAGCCTGCCATGAGACCTGCGCGCGCAGGAGCCGGCTTTTTCCTGACGAGTTGGTCTTCCGAGACGTCTTTCGATTCTGTCGGCTCGGGGCTCTTCGGTTTCGGGCAAACTTCTACTGGTGTCTGTTTCGAGCGATCTATATCGTGATGATTGAGTCCTTCTGCCCGGCTTAACGTGACAAAGACATCTTCCAGTGACGGAGTAATCGGTCTGATCTGAACGGATTTATCTTCTTTCTGTATCTGCTCGATCAAGTCCGTTTCTGATAAACGCTGGTCTGCCAGCACATGAATAGTTTGTCCGAAGAGTGTTGCATCCCGCACGCCCTCTAATTCGCGAAAGGTGGCCAGTTTCGTGGCGGGGTCAACCGTTTCAATTTCAAATCGCGAGGTCCCCTCGGGGGTGACGCTGGGCAGATGTTTTAATTCATCCGGTTTGCCGCAGACAATCAAGCGTGAATCGTAAATGTATCCGACATCGCTGCAGCGTTCGGCTTCATCCATATAATGTGTAGTGACAAACAGCGTGACACCCTGCCCGGCCAGATCAAACAGGAGGTCCCACAAATCTCGCCGCGCGACCGGATCGATACCTGCGGTTGGTTCATCCAGAAACAGGACCTGCGGTTCATGGATCAGGGCACAGCCTAACGCCAGACGTTGCTTCCAACCGCCGGACAAACTGCCGGCCAATTGATCCAGCCGATCGCCCAGCGATGTCAATTCGATGATTTCCTGAAATCGCTGTTCCAGTTTCTCGGGACTGAGTCCATAGATGCGACCATAAAATTCAATATTTTCCCGCACACTCAAATCGGAATACAGACTGAAACTCTGCGACATATAACCAATCTGGCGTTTGATCTGTTCTGCATCATGTGCGACGTCAAATCCTAAGACGTGCGCCGATCCTCCTGTGGGCTGCAGCACGCCGCACAACATGCGGATGATCGTCGATTTGCCACTCCCGTTCGGGCCGAGTAAGCCGAAGATAGCGCCCCGTTCGACTTCAAAGCTCACCTGATCGACGGCGCGGAGTGAACCAAAATCGCGCGTCAGTCGATTGAGTTGGATCACAGAACTCATGGTCTGGAATCCTTTTTGTCTAACCAGACATCCGCCGACATCCCCGGTCTGAGCAATTTATCCTGATCTTTGATTCTGACTTTGATGCGAAACACCTGTTTGGAACGTTCTTCGGGAGTCTGTACATTGCGCGGCACAAACTCAGCCTGACGTGACACAAAGGTCACACGTCCTTTGAAGACTTTGTCAGGGTAGCTGTCGATCGTCACATCCACTTCCTGATCGACGTGAATATCCAGATGATTTTCGGGAACATAGCAACGCACCCATAAATGATTCCAGTCCAGGATCGAAATGACAGGAACATTACTGCCGACCAAGTCCCCTGGCTGTAAAGTGACCGCTTCGATTGTTCCATCGAGAGGAGAAAACACTTTCAATTCCAGAATCTGATCGTCGATGACCTTTAACGCCGCTTCCGCTTTGTTCACAGCGGCTTCAGCCTGTGCGATGTCTTCGCGGCGATTTCCATTTTTCAATAATTGCCAGGCCTCTTCAGCCTGTTTTAACTGGGCGCGGGCTTCATCAATCTCTTCTATCCGTGTTCCTTCTTTTAATAAATCAAGGGCCTTCTGTCGGACCTCTTTTCTGGCAGCGGTTGCCTGCAGTTCCGTGTTCGCTGTATCTAACTCGTCTTTCGAGGCCGATTTTTTGGCGAAGAGTGTCTCAATCCTCATGTGTTTTGCTTTTGCCAGTCGGTACTCTGCATCCGCCAGTTGCAATTCTGCGACTGCAGAATCGATCTCTTGTTGTCGGGGGCCGTTCACTAATAATGTTAGCCGTGCTTTGAGCTGGTCAACCTGAGCTTGGGCTTTGGCAATTTCTTCGGTTCGAAAGCCTGCGACGAGCTTTTCATAATTGGCCTTTGCTTCGGCGAGTCCTGCGACTGTTTCGGCGCGTCGCTCCTGTAAGTCAAAGGGTTCCAGTTCAAACAGCAATTCACCTTTGGACACGGATTGGCCTTCTTCGATCAGGACCTGTTTGACTCGTCCTCCCACGCGGGAACCGGGACGGATGTCATCTGCTTCCAGAAAGCCAGAGACTTTCAAAGGTACATGCCGATTCTGACTCAGAATCAAGGCGACGATCAACGCTGCCGCTAAGACTACTAATCCCAGAATTCGTTTCAAGTCTGTCTCCTCATCGCGATCAAATAGAAGAATCTTACCGGCTTTCGCCGGTTTGATTGGTATGCACTGAAAACAGTTTATATTACAGGAACCCGAAACAATACAGTAGTAAGCCTGTCTTCTGTCTGTGAGTTTGTGCGCGAAATGATCCGTCTACTGTCAATCTCCGGCTGAAACGGTGATTCCGGTGAGGTCGGGTTCAGCCTTACACCAGTCAAACATTGCCGGTTGATATTTCCCGGAAATCAGATTGCACAAGAATCGGGCATCCCAAAAGTCTGGCTGTGATTGTTTGATGAGTCAAAAAATAAATTCTGGTTAAACCGTCAGTCAATCCATGCTCTTATCTCATGGTACATTCACAACATAGGTGTTTTGTAAGAACGCCAGGGTCAGTCAGATATCCGCTTTGGCACGTGATTCGCTTCGATTCTAAATCACGATAATCATCAAACAGCAACATTCTCTTAAACATGTGCCCTTATAACTCCGGGCGTTCAAAGTATGTGCTCGAAACTGTTTGATGAGCATATTGTCAATCTGTTTAATAAGGAGAGATGGTGAGTGACTTCCCATCTAAGAAGAGAGGAATGAAAAGAGGCTTTACCCTAATCGAATTAATGGTGGCTATTGCAACAATAGCCGTTCTCATCGCTTTGTTGTTACCTGAAATTCAGAAGGCACAGGACGCCTCCTTGAAGCACAAACAGCAAGAAGGTCCTTATTGGGTCTACCGTGAATATGAGTATGCTGGTGGCCCCGTCATTTCCGAAATATCAGGCACCTATAAGCATTCACTCCAGGAAATTCTGGATATGTATGCGATCAATTTAAAACAGGAGCAAAAAGAAAACGCCTTGGCGTTACAGGCAGAAACTGATTCTTCAACTGAACCTGCTTTTACCTCAGCACCTGTCGATGGTGTCGCCGTGGAAGACCCAGTCTGGCAGGCAGAAGATCTTGCTGTAGAGGGAGTTCCAGAATTAACGAAAGCAGAAAAAATCCGCAAGACAAAACGGGCTCTGAAAAATTTCAAGCTGGATCTGTCTCAAAACAAGGCTTCCCTCGTTGCCCGAAGAAATGTGGTAGAGGCGATTAAGCTACTGGAACAGGATTTGAAACGGCTTCAATCAGAGCCTTAATTTGCGGAAACGGTTTTCGTTACTGCAATTGAATATACTCTCCAACAAAACAGGTGGCGTCTGGCTCGTTGTCAGGCCTCACCTGTTTTTGCTTTTTACTCCTGTTTTTCCACCAGGCGCAGCTTGAATCTGGGCTTTCTTTGTAGATATTTCAAACTCTTAAAATCTGTCTTTTTTTGATCATGTTGCTCTTGGCATAAAAAAACAGACGCGTTATAAATCCGCTTCTGTTGGCTTTTGAATGAGTAAACCTCTCTCACTTCACACTACAAATTCAATTGCCCAGCAGGATATGCAATCGCATGTCACATCTCAAAAACCTACCAACCCATTAAAATTGATTTTTATTCCATTCATCTTTCCTTGAATCAGCCTGGCTTTTCAAGACTGTGTGAATTTTCATGGAATGTCTGCACTCAATCTGCGATGACATTTTTATGAAGACTTGCGCAACTGGAATCGTGATTCTATTCAGAGTGAGATAAAGGAGCACCGAAGATGCCCATCATCGTACGGGTATGCCTGCTTAGTGCAGTGTGTTTATTTACTATGACTCAGACAGCCTGTAAACGCGGACCGAATGCGCAGCTGCGTCAGAGCATGTATCGTTCGCAACAGCTTTACGATCAAAACATGGAACTGTCCATGCAGCGTGATCAGTTTCAGCAGTCGGCGAACGCACTGCAGCACGAACGCGATCAGCTGGCAATGCGCGCCCAGTCGCTGGAATCGAATTTGAACATCGCCAATAAGCGGCTCGACAATTTGAATTCTGAACGTTCTGAAATGCAGCAGCGCTATGTAAGCCTGATGAAAAAAGCAAAAGGCCAGCCGAGCCCACTGGATGGGGAAGCAACCCGTCGCTTTCAGGAACTCGCAAACAAATATCCTGATTTCGAATTCGATCCGCATACCGGCGTCAGCAAATTTCACTCAGACATTCTGTTTGATTCCGGCAGTGATGTTCTCAAGCCTTCGGCCAAAGAGATCCTGAATCAGTTTGCCGCAATCATGAATGACGGCAATGCATCACGCCTGAATGTCCTGGTTGTGGGGCATACGGATGACAAGCCGATTTCGAAAGCAAATACGCAACGTCGCCATCCTACAAACTGGCATTTATCCACGAACCGGGCGAACTCAGTCGTTCTTTCACTTTCCAAATTTGGTGTGAAACAGGGCCGGATGGGTTCTGCTGGTTACAGCATGTTCCAACCTGTTGTACCTAACGCAAATAATTCTGCCCGGCAGAAAAATCGCCGCGTCGAAATCTTCGTACTCGCTCCGGATGCCGTCGTAGCAGGCTGGGACCCAAATCCCACACTACTCCACTAATCGGTGTTCCGATTTTCAAAACGTAAATGACTTCCCGGTAATGGCTCATCATGTGTCTGAATGGTGAGCCAGCCGACCGAAGTAATTAGCGTAGCGATCAGAATGATTGAAGCGAGTTTTGTAAGCGGGCTGAGTGACCAGCGTCGATCAGACCAGGGGAGTCCTTGTTCGGGCAGCCCTTGATCGCTTTCTTTCAGTCTCACCGCAAGCAGTGTGCAGAGCGCCCCGGTGATCCAAAAAGAAGTCTGGACGAGGAACACGGATCTTTCTGCCAGGCGAGGCAACGCTTTACTGAAATCGCCTGCGAGTGACATCCAGAGAATTAATAAGAACAGCCACTGCGCGCGACCCAGGTTCGAATCGGGGACCAATGCCAGCTTCTGACCTCTGGCTTCCCAGATCGCAGCGATGATTGCCAACGAAAGCAGCAAGCCCACGATCAGAAACCAGAACCCCGCGGGCAGATTCCAGAACTCTTCGGGAATCCATTTTTCTTTCTGCCACTGAATGACATTTTTGTGGAGATTTTTCCAGGGGAGAATCACCAGGAGAAAAATCAGTCCGACGAAATTCATGCCCCGTGCGGTGGAATCTTCTTCGGGAGCAGCGAGGACTCGTGAGTATACTTCTTTTGAGTCAGCTACATTCGGTTGCCGGTCCTGGTCTGACTGCTGGGAAAGCAGGCTTTGCGCGCCCCAGCCGATGCCGGCCCCCATGACCAGACCGAAAAACTGTTCCATCCATTTCCAGTAATCAAGACCTTGCAGCATCGGCCAGCTTCCCAGAATCGACCACTGGCCGCGACCGAGCATATTGATAAAGTCTCCGAGCAGAAAACCGATCCCGCCAAACAGAAACCCATACGCGGACAAACGCAGCGCGACAGTATTCTGTTCTCGTTTCAAATAGAAAACGAGTGCGAGATAAAGGCCGATGCATCCCGCCCAGTTATCACCGCGCGGGGGAGTCATTCTTAAACCCAGAACAGGTGTTAGGATGAAAAAACCGGCTAACCAGCCAAGTGAAAGCAAGAGTAGAAACCGGCAGGGGCGGTGAAAGTCTGGCTTGGTGCGATACAGCATCAGGAATAACAGTGCCGCGGAAACTGCGGCAACCCAGTCGACATCGTAGGAGTTCCCGAGTTCATGCAGGTATCCTGACAGTCCGCTCAAATCCATCGCCAGCCAGAAGACCCAGAGAAAGCCGAGTGGAAAGGAAAAACGTTCCAGCTCTGAACGTTTCAGCGTGAGCGCTAACGCTAGAATACCGGCTCCGATGCCGCCCCAGAGGGCGCCAATTAAAAACAGGCTGGCATAACCATAGGTGACATCAATCAACTCTGAACCAGCCGTGTATCCAATCACGCGACCGTAGCTCATCTGGCCGCCGAACGCCCAGCCGATCGCACCGAGAAATGCCATGATCGTGGCCCGGTTCCACCAGTCGGGACGGCGGGAAGTAAGACAGACAGCTAACGCGACCAGAGCACCGGGGACCATGGCACCGGCCTCGTGACCATAATTACCTCGGAACCCCCAGCCAACCGACATCGCCAGAGCGGGCAGCAGAATCATACTCAAATGATGCGAATTTCGAATGAGCGTCCCCTTGGTTCCGGGTTGGATTTTCAGATTCAACCAGGTATTTGAATATCGAAGTACGATTTAATTCCGCTCAAAACACTATCGACGGCTACGGAAGCCAGAATCAGGCCTCCGATTCGACTGACGACGCTGGCGCCCGAATCGCCGATCAATTTTTGAATGGGACCGGCTAATAATAGAAAGCCTAGAGTAATCAGCAAGACGGTTAACATGGTCAGTGTGGAAATCAGTTGTTGACTGATGTCAAAACGATGGTTGTCTGTGATTAAGACGACCGCCATCATTGCGCCGGGAGAGGCGATCGACGGTATGGCGAGGGGGAAGATGGCTTTACTTTGATGAGCATCCACTTTATGTGATTCTTCGATTTCCGCTTCCGGCTTGCTCTCACCAAAGATCATGGTCAAGGCAAACAGAAACAGTACCATCCCGCCGGCGATCTGAAAGGCGGCCAGTGGAATTTCTAATGCGTCGAGTAATAACTGGCCTCCCAGGATAAATACAATCAAAACAATGGCTGCGGTCAGAATGGCCCGGTATGCAATATGTCGCTGTACTGCAGGACTCGTCCCGGAAGTGACGGCGATAAACACCGGGATGGACCCAATCGGATCGATGACGGCCCAGAGGTATATAAAATCCTTAAGAATATCTTCCCACATCATGTTCTATCTCGACTTCCGTTTCTATTAATCGTTGGATTCATTCCCCGAACGATACTGAGGATTGGGTTCTGAAGGGATTGCCGCTCGAACCTGTTTCTGCCAGTCATGCAGCGCCGTTGCTAATTCCTTTACTTTCTCGGGATGGCTGTCTGTCAAATTCATCGTTTCGCTGATATCGAGCCGCGTATTATAGAGTTCCCGATGTCCGTCTTCAAAGAACTCCAGCAATTTCCAGTCGCCTTGTCGAATCACAGAAACCGGTGTTGTTCGAAAACGTTGTTGCATGCCTTTGTATTTTTGCAGATAAGCGGGAAAGTGCCAGAACAATGATCGCGTTTTCAATTGACTTTGTGGATCTTTCAGCAGGTGAACCAGGCTTGTACCGTCCAACGCATATTCCTCCGGCTGGGGTATTCCTGTCATTTCCAGCAGAGTGGGATAAAGATCCACGTTAATGACTGGTTCCTCACTGGCGCTATTCGCTTTTGTGACCCCGGGCCACTTCACGACCAGGGGAACGCGAATGCCTCCTTCATACAACATGCCTTTGGAACCGCGTAACGGTTGCATGCTGGTCGCTGGTCCGTAGCCGCCGTTATCAGAGGTGAAAATGATGATGGTATTTTGCTCCAGCTGTTGTGCTTTCAATGTTTCCAAAACGCGACCGATACTTTCATCCATGCTCTTAATCATTGCAGCATAGGTTGCATGCTGATGAAGTTTTCCTGCGGGCTTGGATTGGAAATATTCGACGTCCGCCTGTTTGGCTTGTAGCGGCGTATGCACGGCGTAATGTGTCAGATAGAGAAAGAAGGGAGTGTTTGCATTGGCTTTGATGAATTCGCAGGCTTCATCAGTCAAACGATCGGTGAGATACTCCCCTTTCCTTCCGTCGGCGAGTTGTGGGTTTTTATAAGGACTGAAGTAACCGCCGCGCGGGCTGCCCGTCGGGTTGCCGGCGATATTGACTTGAAAGCCTTGCGAGAGTGGCGACTTTCCCAGATGCCATTTCCCGACACTGGCACAACGATAGCCGGCTTGGGAAAGCGTGTCAGCGATCGTGATAAATTTATCGTCCAGTACCGTTTTGTTTTTGGCAGGGACCAACTTTCGATAACGGTGATTTCCGCGTGCGGGATCTCCGACCGTGTAGACTCCATGCCGGGGCGTGTACTGACCTGACATCAGACAGGCACGACTGGGCGCACAATTGGGGGCTGCTGAGTACGCGGATGAAAATCGCATCGATTCTTGCGCCAGTCGATCAATGTGGGGCGTCTCAAAGAAATCGCTGCCCATAAAGCCGACATCTCTCCAGCCCAGATCATCGATAAAGAACAGCACGACATTCGGTCTGTCGGTAGAGGCGACAGCCGGAGTCAGATTCCAACAGAACAGCAAGGCGAGAACCAGGAAACGGCGCATCTTGTTCCCTTCCACAGAGAAAATGAGTGGTTTTTCTTCAGACGATTGTTTACGATGAAACGTAGTGTTTATTCTAGACTCCCCCCTGCCTCCTGTCATTCCAGTGAGTTAATTGATGTTCAGAATCGTGCATATTCTCTCTATCGTACTGCTTTCCGTTTCCAGCACCATGTTTGCCGCGGAGACGGATGAGTTCAAAGTCGGTCTGGCTTCTGTGGAAATCACGCCGCCTGTCGGCTATCCCCTGAGCGGTTATTATCACGAACGAAAAAATACAGGCGCGCTTGACCCGCTGCAAGCCAGGGCGATGGTCTTTGCACAAGGTGAGACCCGACTGGCTGTCATCGCCTGCGACATCCTCGGCATCTCGGCAGATCTGGCGGGACTGGTACGAAACCAGATCGAATCTCAAACCGGAATTCCCGGCGAACAGGTTCTGATCTGCGGTACGCATACGCATACCGGCCCCGATTATGCCAATGATCTCTGCCGCTTTATTCTTTCTCAGCAGGGTAAAACACCGAAGACAAAGCCCACCTCTTATCCGGCAGCACTGGTGGAAGCGATTGCCCAGTCGGCCGTGGATGCGAGTCAAAATCTGAAATTACTCCAGTTATCAACCGGTTCTGGTGAAGAAACAAACGTGGCCTTTAATCGCCGGTTTGTCATGAAAGATGGAACCATCAGCACCTGGGCTAACTTTCGAAACAAGAACGTCGTTCGTTCTGCAGGTCCCATCGATCCGGAGCTGGACATTCTGATGTTTCGTTCTCCGGAAGGAAAACCCGTTGGTGCTTTGAGTGTCTATGCCCTGCACCTCGATACGACGGGTGGAGACAAATGCAGCGCCGACTTTCCCGCTTATCTGGAACGCATGTTGAAATCGGAACTGGATCCCAAATTCTTTTCCGCCTTCGGTGCGGGAACCTGCGGCGATATCAACCATGTCAACCCGCGTGCGAAGGAACGCAACCGGCCGGACTTTATCGGCAGTCAGTTAGGCAAAGCATTTCTGACGGCGATGAAAGATTTGCAGCCAGTCAAACCCGATCTGGCCTTTGGACGGTCTGTGCTGCAGATTCCGATGCAGTCCTATTCCCGTGACGATTTAGCAGAAGCACGAGCCACCATTAAACGCATTGAAAACAACGAGAAAATTCCGACGCTGGAAAAAGTCAAAGCGTTTAAAATCATATATCTGGACCTGCTGCAACAGGGTTCTATAGAAACGTTGTTTACCGATCCGCAACGAAAACCTTCCGTGAGTCTTGCTGGAGCGGGGAAAACGATTCCGATTGAAATCCAGGTCTTTCAGATTGGTGAAGACACGGCCATCGTTGGATTGCCGGGCGAGGTCTTTGTGGATCTGGGGCTGACGATCAAACGTCTCTCTCCTTATCGTCAGACGATTGTCATTGAACTCTCCAACAGTAATGATCCGGTTTACATACCAACCCGACTCTCTTATCAGGGAGGTGGCTACGAGCCGATGAATTCGGTTATTCAGCCGGGAGGGGGCGAAGAAATGGTGGCCGAAACCATCCGGTTACTCCGTGAAGTGAAATCCAAATAGTCTGGGACACTCCCTCAAAGGAATCGTATCGTGAAGAAAATCAAAGTCGGGCAGATTGGCGTCGGTCATCCGCATGCAGGCGGAAAAATGCAGGCCTTTCGCAAGTCGGGCGAATACGAAGTCGTGGGGGTGGTTGAACCTGATCCCAAGCTGCGTAAGTATGCAGAATCGACGGGCATTTATCAGGGGCTCCCTTTTCTGACGCAGGAACAACTGCTGAATATCGATGGCTTGCAAGCGGTCGCTGTAGAAACACTGGTGCCCGATCTATTGACCACAGCTGAAACCTGCATCGCCGCGGGTAAGCATATTCACCTGGATAAACCCGCAGGCCTCTCGTTGCCGCACTTCAAACGAATTCTGGATCAGGCTGCCCAAAAACATCTGCTGCTGCAGATGGGGTACATGTATCGCTACAATCCCGGGATGGTGTTGCTCCGCGACTTGCTGAAAAAAGGCTGGCTCGGCGAACCATTTGAGGTACATACGGTGATCAGCAAAAAAATGGATCCCCACAGCCGTGCAAAACTGGAACCACAGCCGGGAGGCATGATGTTTGAGCTGGGTTGCCATGTGATTGATCTGGTGGTCCAGATTCTCGGCAGGCCGGAACAAGTCACGGCGTTCTCACAGCATGCTTCTGACATTGATGACACGTTGCAGGATAACATGCTGGCGGTCTTCAGCTATCCGAAAGCACTGGCGACAGTCAAATCGAGTTGCAATGAAGTCAACGGCTTTGATCGCAGACACATTGTCGTGTGTGGCTCAGAAGGTACCTTTCATCTACAGCCATTCGGCAGGCCGGCTGCCAGTTTAACCCTGTCCAACGCGAAAGGAAAATTCCGCAAAGGACAGCAGGACATCAAGTTTGACGGCTATACGCGCTACATTGACGACGTGGCTGATATGGCGCGGATCATCCGCCGCGAAAAGGACATCGATTTTTCGTACGACCACGACTATCACGTGCAGGAAACGGTCCTCAAAGCAGCAGGCTTACCCGTAACCTAAAACAGAGCGTTCGCTTATTTGTCCTATTCCTGCTTGAGTTGCCCGTAGGCATGTTGCGCTGAGGCGATGAAGGAAACGGTTTCGTCTGTCTGCAGCAGCCGTTGTACTTCGGCTTCATCTTCGAGCGGTATGATAAACAACTCTTCGACATCATCGCTGCTGGCTTGACTCAACAGGCAGATCAAAGCCCAGTCCCCGGTGAGCGCCATTTGCGTTGCCGCCACGAGATCGCCGGGCTGTTTATCGCGCAGTGGCTTGATTGCATCCAGTGGTTCATGGCAGCTGGAAAGAATCTGCATGCCTTCACCGAATTCGGCTTCGATTTGAGTCAGCAGAACAACGCGACCATCCTGCGTGACCAGATTGCGAGCTGTTTCCAGAACTCGGCCTAACTGATTCCACTGGTGTCCCGCCGGACCATTTTCAACGGCAAGCACAACCATTTCTGATTTGTATTCTGGTTCCAGTTTCCAGGACTGATCCAGAAGCTCCTTCGCTTTTCGGAAGGAAGCTTCCAGGCTGCCAAAAATGATTTTGGAAATCTGCAATCCGCCAGCAGGGATGACCTGCAGGCTATACTGCAAGCCCAGCATCCAGCCCACTTCGTCAATGAGCTGACGCAGCGGACGACTTTCTTTGGGAGTGAGCTCTCGGTGTGATTGTCCTCGGCTTTTGACGATGGCTTCCTGTGAAGAAAAGCCGGGATAGATGGAACTGCCTCCGCCGGCATAGCCAATCAGCGGATCAAAGCTCACCAGTTCAATGGGGAGGATGAAATCGGCTTCGAGTAAATGTTTCGAGAGATAAATCCGCTCGCCCCCGGCCGAAGTCCCCAGATAGCCAAGTGCCTCCTGATCCTCGGGATCGTGAATGATCCACTGTGCCTGTTCCTGGAGTTCTGTTGTGATGGCGCCTTTTAATGTTTGATGCAGTTCAGGATCGCCGGATTGCGTTTGCAGAATGGTGACGTCGCCAGCTTCTATGCCACAGTCGGAGAGGAACTCCCAGACGGCATTGATGATTTCGCTGATCGCGGGAACCTGGAAATCAATGGCGATGGTGAGTTTGTCACCCGGAACGACGGCTAAATCAAGTGGGGGAAGTTCCAGAGGATTTTTCAGCACCTGCTCTGTTGCCTGTAATACGTTTGCTAACGGCTCTGGTGCCTGATGGTACCAGATCAGCCGCTCTGGATCGATTTCACAGCGAAATTCCCCGGTAAAGCCGTAGTTCAATTCGATTTTGACAGTTTCCGTAGTCGACACAACAATATCCTGCGGTACTCAATAGCTGCTCACAATAGTCCGTGACGTGTAGAAGTTTTGCTGATTTTGCTACTGATTTGAGTGAAAAGTAATTCAACACTGAAATGTTAGCGGTTTAGAGGTGAATTCTACAGGATATCTGATCACAATATTAGAATATCATTCTAGAAAGCAGTGATGCGCCGGTTTGCATTTAAGACCGCCGTGTTTCCAACGGAAAGAACACCATGAACGAAGACGATCAATTGATGATTCGCATTCAAAGTGGTGAGCTGCGCGCCTTCGATGAACTGGTAGAGAAATATCAGGGCCCTCTGATCGGCTTTTTTTTCCGTAATACGCGGGATTCCCAGCTGTCCGAAGACCTTTCTCAGGAAACGCTGTTACGGGTTTATAATCAATCGTGGGACTATCTGCCTCAGGGGCGCTTCCGGGGCTGGATGTACCGCGTGGCGCGAAATCTGTTGATTGACAATATTCGCCGCCGATCACACGATGCGCTGATCAAGGCTTATACCGGTAAAAAAGCGGATGAAGACGACTCGCTGAATCGACTGGCCAGTGAAGTGGTTTCGCCGGAAGAGAAAGCCAATATCAAAGAACTGGCATTGATTGTAGATGAACTGCTGGGAACAATTCCGGAAGACCAACGTTTAACCTTTACCTTACACCATTATTCTGAACTGACACTGAACGAAGTCGCGGATGTGATGGAGACCAATCTGGCGACCGCCAAAAGCCGCTTACGGCTGGCCCGAGAGAAATTACGAGAAAAATTGAAGCTGCTGGGAGTGACGGGGCCGCAGCGGAATTAATCAATTAATTTAATTATTGAGATCTCAAGAAATAAATGAACCCGACAGTCGCGAATTGCGTTGACTCAGCCAGGGCCTTCGAATTCGCGTTCTTTTCATGAACCATTTACTACAGTACGGAGAAGAGGGGAATGAGCTATTTTAGTCGGCTCACTGACATTGTAACCTGTAATCTGACTCATTTACTTGATAATGCCGCTGATCCTGTCAAAGAGATTGAGCAGATTATTGCGGAGATGAAAGAAGGCCTCGCAGGCGCCAATCGAAGTGTCAAAACAGCAACCGCCAATGAACAGACAATTCAGAAAGAATTGCAGGAGCATCAACAGCAGATTTTTCATTGGAAAGAAGCAGCCAAAAATGCGTTAGCCACAGGGGATGAGGCAGAAGCCAGAAATTCACTCGTTCGCAAACAGGAAATCGAAGATCTGATGGCGGGTCTCGAACAGCAACATCAGGCTGCCGTGGCGACTTGCGAACATTTGACAACCACTTTGCATGCCCTGCAGGCACGATTAGCGGAAGCAAAACGCAAGCAATTGGAATTAACGGAAAAAGCAGGACTGTCAGAAACTTCCTCACAAGCCACCATTGAGACACCCGACGAAGACCCCACACTCGCTCCCTCCCGCTCCGAACAAATTGAATCTGAGTTAGCCGCATTGAAGCGGGAACTGGGGCAATAAGTGTCCTGCCTGTCCTGGTCCGATGCTAAGTGAAATGATCGATTTTGCCCTCTCCCCGAGGACGGTCCAGCCATATTCCGTATAACCTGTTTAATCGGTCTGTTTTAGGGAATCAGTACCGGATAAATCTGAACAAATGGTTCGCTCAAGAATTGTTGCATAAGAACGTTCGATTCGGCAAGAAGGTACTTGCAACAGACCAGTTCTAATTTAGAATAAAAATAGATAAACAAAGGGGTTCTGAAAAACTTCTTGATCCTAAATTCTGGTTCTCACCGGGATTCAAAAAGAAGTGCTGAATGTCGCTGACATTATTAAAAGAACCCGTACGTTCTTCGCAAAGGCGTTCGTCTACTGAGTTTCAGGGTTGATACGACTGAAATTTCACAGGCCAGCGTCCGATGACGATAAACACATCCTCAATTCTCAATTTACATCATTGATGTCGGAGTCGCGCCACAATGGCCAAAAAATATCTCAACCTCGAAGAAGCAGCAGCACAGCTGGGAATGGAAAAAGACGAATTAAACCGCTTGAGAGAAGCGGGTGACATTCGCGGATTTGCAGACCGAGGTGCATGGAAATTTCGCATGGAAGATATCGAGGAATTAGGTCGATCCCGTCAGGCTGATTCCGATCCCGCGATTCCCTTGTTTTCTGAAGAGGAAGACGACGATGATTTGTTCGGTTCCGCGATCCTGGAAGGGGATGAACTGGATGAAAACGCGGAAAGTGTCATCGATGAAGATGAAGTCGGTGAGCAGGCGACTGTGATTCGAGGAAGTGTCCATGACGATGATGATGAGCCTGTTGAACTGAGCAGTTCCGACAGCGATGTGCGTCTCGTCGTTGATGATGGTGATGACCTGACTCTGGATAGCGAACCTGAACTGGTTGCTGTGGGAGAAGATTCCGATAGCGATGTTCGTTTGACCGAAGACTCCAGTATCGATCTTGGTAGTGACAGCGACGTGAAACTGGTCGATGCCGATTCAGAACCTGAATTTGATATGCTTGACCTGGATTCCGGCAGTGACAGCGATGTAAAGCTGGTCGCCGATGATTCCAATATCGCAGGTAGTGAAAGCGACGTGGCTCTGATCGCTGATGAAGACTTTGATCTCGGCAGCGATAGTGATGTTGCTCTGGTTTCTGATGAAGCGAACGACTCTTCCATTCTGGCAGAAGACAGTGGCATCTCGCTGGCATCGGATAGTGGCATTTCACTCGCCGGTCCTCTGGATAGTGGTATTTCACTTGAAGCAGCAGATGAAAGTGGAATTTCCCTGGTAGATGATGATGCGAGCGGTATCTCGTTGGAAGACGACACTGGCAGTGATATTTCCATCACCGCAGATAGCGGGATTTCTCTCGAACCATTTGATGTGGAAGACGTCGATAAGACCGTTCCGATGATGTCTGCTAATAAAGACGCCACTCTGGAAATTCCCGCCTTGGACGATGATGCAGACAGTAGTTTTGATCTGTCCGATTCAAGTGCAGATACCAGTGTGTTAATGCTGAATGAAGACGACGACATGGGAGGCTCTTCTGGTTCGGTCATTCTGGATTCCGACGACGAAGACAGCGAGTCTGCGATGTTCGAGGATGATGATGATTTCGCCAGTGACGATGCCATCTCGGATGTCTTTGATGATGAAGACGAAGATGACTTCGACGATATCTACGACGCAGACGACGATGATTTCGATGACTCGTTCCAGAGTGGCGAAAGTCACGCCGAGTTTGTCGCGCCTGCCTCATTTGGTGGTCGAGGCGCTGCAGCCATGGCAGCACCAGAACCAGAGTGGGGGGCAGGCACCTTCGCGGCGCTGATCGTTTCCACGGGATTGATGCTCGTCTGCTCCATCATGATGTACGACTTGATTCGCACCATGTGGCATTACGACGATCCCTCCAGTGTCAGCTCAATGTTCCTGGATACTTTTGGCGGGTTGTTCTAGGTCCTGGTAAATCTACATTCATAATCATAAGCGCGACATACGCTCTTCTGGATGTGTGTCGCGTTTTTTTGCGCGCGTCTCATTTCATTTGCTGGAATTTACTCTTTTTTTAAGTTCTCATCAGATGGATGGATGGGAATAAGGAATCGTGCAGCCTGCGACTATATAATAAAACCCTCGCGACGTATTACCTTCTTGTTCTCCCCGTTTAATTCTGGTGAAAGATCATGCATTCGAAATCGCTTTGTCTTCTCGTGTTATTGTCTCTGGTCACTGTCGGCCCGCTCAAGGCAGATAACAAACGGCAGCTTCGCTATTCAGGACCCAAGCGGCAGGAATACAAGTTAACAGCTCGCGCCAGTGAAATTGATCCGAAGGCCAAAGAGCATCCGGAGATCGATTTTGTTTTCGAAGCGAAAGGCAAAGTTCAGGATCTGGAACATGCCGTCGTTGATACCCGCGTCAAACCGCGAGGCAAGCTGGTGATCTGGCTGATGGGATATAACAGCCAACTGTTCGATCGCCTTTCCAGCTACGGCCTGCATGCAATTCAGGTGCATTACGCCAACCGCTGGTTCTCCAAGATCTGTCGCGAGCAACCTGTGGGAGAAACGTGCCGGGGTAACGTGAGGCTCGAAGCAGCAACCGGTGAAGATTTCAGCGACCAGGTGGAGATTCCTAAACCGGATGGCATGAAAGAACGCGCACTGCAGTTTGTGAAGTGGCTGGCGAAAAAGAACCCGCAAGGCAAATGGGATTATTATCTGACGCCAGATGGCAAGGACCTTCGCTGGGAAGACGTAATTATGGCAGGCAGTTCGCATGGTTCCACGACTGCGGCCCGATTTGCCAAACATCAGAAGGTCGGTCGCGTCGTCATGTTTTGTGGTCCGCGGGATCAGTTGCAGAACTGGCAGTCACTTCCTTCCGCGACACCCAATAATCGTTACTTCGGTTTTTCACACGTACTGGATGGCGGCTGGACCGCAGATCATTACTGCCGTTCGTGGGAACTGATCGGCCTGCATGAATTTGGCCCAATCGTCAACGTCGATCAAGCAAAGCCTCCCTATGGAAACACACGGCGGTTGATCACCGACTTTGATGTGAAAAAGAATACTCGCCGCGCCCATTCCTCCGTCGTTCCCGGAGGTAATGCCGGCAAAGATGCGAAAGGCAAGTACATTCACGAAGATGTCTGGAAGTATCTCTTCACGCACCCGATCGAAAAGACAGGCAAACCGGTTCCCATGGATCCGGGCTGTAACAAGAATCAACGCGAGAGTTAAACCTTGTATTAAAATAAAGGAAGCTTTCAAACGAAGGGTAATCGTCCCCAGGCCTGTACGACGCGGGGGACTCCTGTCAGGGTTCGTTCGTCGTCGGCGTACTCGTTAAGCTCTCTGACAATCTGAGCGATTTCTTCTGTAGTCGCGAGCTGATCTGCCAGTACTGTGTCGGCGATGTTTTCCATCGTCAGGCCATTGAGCCGTTTCACATCGCCGGTGAGTCCGGTTGGCTGGACAACGGAAACCTGAATCGCTTCCAGGCCGCACTCTTTCATAATCAGCGGCAGCCGTTGCCCCATATTCGGATCACCGCCTCTATTTCGCACGACCGTACAATAGAGATCGTAAAACTTTTGAAAGGCTCGGGATTCAGGGTAAGCAAAGGAGCCACTGAAGTCGATATCTTCCAGAGCGAGAATGCCGCCAGGACGCAGTTGCCGCAAGAACGATTTGACCGCACCGAGCGGATCACTCAGATGAGTCAGCAGAAACCGTGAATAGACAACGTCAAATTCAGGAGCTCTCAGGGCTTCACAGAGATCCGACAAACGAAACTCGATATTTTTAATCGCTGCCTGTTGCGATTCTTCGCGGGCGATTTCGATTTTGGTGGCATCGATATCAGTCCCCACGGCTTTTCCCGCCGGCGCGACACGGCTGGCAAGCTCACGGGTAACATCACCGCCGCCACAACCGACGTCCAGACATGTCTGACCGCCAGTCAGTTCCAGCCGATCGAGCAGCGATCCCGTACTTTCATGCATCACGCGCGCCAAAATTCGTAAACGCTCCCGGCCTTCAATACCGCCTCGAATCACATAGTGCTTCGAATTGTCCATCAATGCCTCCCGACAAGTTCTCGAAAAAAGATTGCCTGCTTTTCACTACGCCTGTAACGCAGAAAATGACTGGTGATAACCAGAGCCATCTAACTTTTTATGGGAGAGTTCGCGAAAGATACCAGTTGATTTCCGAATACCTGGATGGGTTCGCTTTCTGGCTTTCTTACCAGGTCGCGTTTCTTAATTCGAATAGGTCTTTTCAAATGGTGAGAAACCGGGGCTAACGCCCTTCGGCTAATCAGTCATTTCGGCTGGCATAGTCTTAAAACAAGATCAGTCGCACGGCGTTGGCCGCGGTTCGAACCAAACTGGGTTAGGTTGCGGTCTTGGGAATCACATTCAAAACAATCAATTAATGCTACCTGGCAATACAAAAAGGGCGGCTGATCCAAGATCAACCGCCCTCTCGCAGTTTCAATTTTCAGTTGCTGAAAACTCTTCTGGCTTCACTTTGACTAGTTGCTGACACAAGTCTTGGGAGCAGGAGCAGTACATGTCTTTGGCGCGGGGCAACAGACAGTGACTGGTACTTTCCGACATACTTGTCTCGGCACACATCGTGTTTTGGTAACACAAACCGTTCGTGGTACACATTTCGTTCGCGTAACATACCGTGTGCAGCAAACCTGCTGACAGGTAGTGTAAGGAACTTTACGGGTACAGGTTTTTTGCTCATAGCTGCAGGTCGTGTAAGGAACCTTGCGGGTCCGACATTCTGAAACCATGGTGCAAGTGGTGTAAGGAACCTGTTTCGTTACGCATTCTTCTTTCCAGCAGCAAGTGGTGTAAGGTACCTTGCGGGTGCGGCACTCACGGACCATTTTGCAGGTGGTGTAAGGAACCTTCTTGGTTCGGGTTTCGCACTCATAACGAACGCAGGTGTAAGGTACACGTTTGGTAATCGTGCAGGGAACTCGCTCACATACTGTGTAAGGAACCCGTTCGGTTTTGCACTCGCGTTGATAAGTTGTGCAGCAGACTTTTCGGGTGACCGTCTTGGGACACCAGATTCGTCGGCAAATTGTTGTGCCGGGGCACTGTACTTTGACTGTTTTGCAGCAACCTGGCTTGTAGATCGGGCAGCATGAGCTGCAATCGTATTCCCAGGTTCCTGGTTCACAGACACATTTTTCAACAACCGGACCGGGGCAATGCTCGGTGACTGTTTTCCATTCGCCACAGCAGACTTCGACGTCGTGCCAGGTGTGAACGGGCTTGCAGACAGTACGGCATACATCTCGGTAACAGGTCTTGTAATTCGTTTTGTAAATGGTGCAGCAAACGTCACGGTAGTGTGTTTCACAAATCGGGCGTCTGACGTTGTAGCACACATCTCGGTAGCAAGTGTTGTAAACCGGCTTGCAGACTGTGTAGCAGACATCGCGATAGCAGGTGTTGTACACGGGCCGTCTGCGTTTACAGGTTACAGTGCGGTAGCAGGTTTTGTAGACCGGCTTGCAGACTTTGTAGCAGACATCACGGTAGCAGGTTTGGTAAACAGGCTTGCAAACCGTATAGCATTCATCACGGTAGCAGGTCTTGTATACGTTTTTGGTGTATTGCACGGGAACTTTTTCGCAGACCGTATCATACACTGTTTTTTGACAGGTGTAGTTCTGCTTTTCCCATACGGTTTCAACAACAGTTTTGTAGCAGGTACTTGAGCATTCTTTGGCAGCACAGTAATCGCCACAAGAAGTACATGCTTCTGTGGGGCAACAATTATAGCTACCTGCTCCCAGGTATCCTGCCTGGGCTTGCTCCCCAAAGCAGGCCATTATCAGAGCGGCCGCCAGAAGGGGAATCCAGGTTGCGTTTTTCATTGGTCTATTCCTCTACATGATAATTTCAGCAAACAAAATTGAAATCTGGAAACAGTTAGAATCTACTTCGTCACTAAACTTGCCCCTGCTTAACCGATAGGCCTATTTATCCACACCTAATCACTTATCCTCTTCTGGTCGGTTACCACAAACCATTCGATCGATACAATCGATACCTGCTCAGAGACCGTTGTTGGTACAGTACTTGTATTCTGGCTGTGATTTGCGACTTACCGATTCCCTGACCACGTCTTAAACCCAATGCCAGTAATCCACAAAAGCTGCTGGAAGATTAGCGGCTAAGACTCGATGAATGGCTGAGTGCCTGCTATTCTCAAAAGCTGGGATGCCTTTTGAATTTTTTTCTATCATTAAAGTGAGATACTTACATGAAGTTTGCCATTTGTCAGGAATTGTTCGTTGACTGGGACTGGGAAAAACAATGTAACCTGATCGCGGAGATTGGCTATAAAGGGATTGAGCTGGCCCCGTTTGCCTTTGCCGATCGACCTGCGGCGATTTCAGCAGATCAACGCAAATCGCTCAAACAAACGGCCGAAAGCCATGGGCTGGAAATCATTGGCCTGCATTGGCTTCTGGCGAAAACGGAAGGACTACATTTGACCACATCTGATTCTGCCGTTCGTCAGAAGACAGCCGATTATCTGGTTGAACTGGGAGATCTGTGTGCGGATCTGGGCGGCGATTTAATGGTTTTTGGCTCGCCATTCCAACGCAATGTTGAAGAGGGCATGTCGCGGGCGCAGGCTTATGAAAACGCGGCGGAAGTGTTCCGAAACTGTCTGCCTGCGATTGCAGAACGAGGTGTGCGAATCTGCATGGAACCATTAACCACCAAAGAAACCGACTTTGTAAACACCTGTGCGGACGCAATGGAGTTGATCGACAAGGTGGGAGCCGAGAATTTTGTGTTGCACCAGGACGTGAAAGCCATGTTGGGAGCAGAAACAGAATCGATTCCGGAACTCATTCATAAGTATGCCGCCCAGACGGGGCACTTCCATGTGAATGATACCAATCTTCTGGGACCGGGAATGGGGGATACCGAATACCATCCAATCTTCAAAGCGCTGAAGGAAAGTGGTTATCAAGGATGGATTTCAGTCGAAGTTTTTGACTACGAACCGGGCGCGGAACATATCGCGCGCGAAAGTTTTCGTTACATGAAAGAGGTCTGGGAAAGCGTCTAAAACCCTCTAATCAAGCGATGAAGCAAAAAAAAATTCGAAAACGTAAAAAAAAATCTCCCCCCTTTTTTGCATCATTTTAAAAACGAAACGAAGCTTCTTTTACGAGCGATGCAAACAGACAAATTGATTTAGTAAAATTGATAGAGGTCGGTTTAGTGCTACTATAGTAGTGTTAAATCGACCTCTTGTTTTTTAACGAATCGAACAGAGACAACAAATTCATTTTGTTTTCTGCGCACTTTTACTTTTAAACGCAAAGTACGCGAAGCTTTACAGCAAGCTTAAAACGCGCAAATAATGAATAAATGGCTTGCAGAATTTTTGGAAATATTTACGATGATTGCCAATAAATAGATGTAAGTCCTTATTGCGTAATGAGTGTCAATTAAAAAAATCATTTGATTGAAAAATCATTCATTTTCAACGAGGGCGAACATCGGGGTTTGTCAAGGTTGACAAGCTCAATTCTTATTCGTTGTGGCAGACCTTTGCCGACTTATAGCCCGGAGCCAGCGGCAAGGCAGCCCTCGTTTAACTCTCAAAGGAGGATTTGCGGTGGCAAAGAAAAAGGCAAAGAAAAAAGCAGCACCAAAGAAAAAAGCAGTGAAAAAGAAAGCTGCTAAGAAGAAAGCAGCTCCAAAGAAAAAAGCAGTGAAAAAGAAAGCTGCTAAAAAGAAAGCTGCTCCCAAAAAGAAAGCTGCTAAGAAAAAAGCCGCCCCAAAGAAAAAGGCAGCAAAGAAAAAAGCAGTAAAGAAGAAAGCAGCACCAAAGAAAAAAGCTGCTAAGAAAAAAGCCGCTAAAAAGAAGAAATAAGTTCTCTCTTTAGCTGCTGAAATCAACAAGCCATAACGAGTAAGAAGCGATCGTCATTTCGATCGCTTCTTCTATTTCTGCCTCTCGCTAAGTCGAATTCTCTCATTCGAAGTGCCTGTATGGCCTGAGTTTATAACATATACATTAGGGCAGTTTTCTGTGGCTCGTACTGGAACACCAACTTCAATTCAAGCTACAATATGATTCAGTCTCCCTGTCAACTTTCAATTGACTAAAAAGAGTCCCTGCATTGAATCAAACCAGCAAAGACGGAACCGTAAAACCGAAACGGAAGCTTTGGCGAACCCGGTTTAAAATGGCGCGAAAGACCTCTGCGTTTGCGCCGCGGGTTGCAGCTGACGAAGTATGTATTCCAGATCTCTCTGACGACGAATTACAACACTGGGGAGAATACATCCTGCTCTCCGATGCGACGTCGGTTCTGCATCGCGATGGAACCATTACCAGACGCGCGCATAATATAACCAAGCTATACGCAAACGAATTATTGGCGCAATGGGATGAAGTCTATCGCTTTTATGATCGAAACACATCGCTGCATAAAATCCAGACCGCGAAAGTTTATCTTCCCGACGGCAGTGTGAGGAAAGCGAAGAAAGTCGTTCAACCTTATGGGCAGACTTCTCTCAATTTTTATCCACTCCGTCCCGGCGTGACCGTCGAACTTGAGGAACAGCAGGATTTTTTTATTCCCGATCGAATCGCCGCCTGCATGTGGGGACAGGAATATTTACAGTTTGCGATTCCCTGCCGACGACTGAGATTTACCGTTGCGATTGCCGAACCGTTTTCGCTGGATTACAAATTACATCGAACTGACGCAGAACCGCGAACATGGAAACAGGGGAGCTATCAGGTTTATCAGTGGGACCTGCACGACATCCCCGGTTATGAAACCGATGATGGCACTCCTCATCCGCGCGATGTTCTTCCCTGGATCGATATCACCACACTTGCCTCCTGGAAGCCGATCACAAAATTCTACGTCAAGGATCTGGAACCTCCTGCCAGGACACCACCCCAGATTCAAAAACTGGCAGAGGAACTTGCCAGCGATGATCAATCCACAGAGGACAAAATCTATTCGGTTTACAAATACAGTTCTGAAGACGTTCGCTATGGCAGGCACCCCAACGAACTGAACCTTGAGAAAACCCGCGAAATGGGATTGATGCTGGAGGACATGCGCGGGGATTGCAAAGACAAATCTTCGTTGATGGTTTCCATGCTCAGGCATCTGGGAATCGAAGCATCGATTGCCATTTTATTGACACGGATGAATGGCTCTGTCTCATTTTTGCCAGGAGCACGTTTTGACCATGCGATCGTCTGTGTGACTTTGGAAAACGGAGATCGTCTCTGGTTGGATCCAGCCGGGGGCCCCGTCACGTTTAAAGACATCCCTTATAATGATCAGGGGACACAAGCACTGCTCTTGAATTCTGAAGGAGGCGAGCTGACAACGATTCCAGAAGGTGGACCTCAAAGTCAGCAGGTCAGTCGCACTTGTGAAGGTTTTTTATCAGAAGACTGTAGTTACCAATTCACGGCTGAAGTCAGAACGTCCGGCGATACGGCAATGGAGTTGCGATTAAAATATATGTATCGCAATCAAGAGTCGACGGTGCTGACGCTGGAAAAAGAACTGGCGTCCCACTTGACCGGCGCCAGAATTGAATCGCCGCAGTTTATTAATCTGAAAGATATTTCGCGGGATGTCAGTTACAGTTATCAGACGACGCTTGATCAATGGTCGCGACAGATTGATGAAATTATTTTATTTCGCATTCCCTGGCTTGGCTCGATGCAAACGGCGGGCGTGGTCAATGTTCAAAAAAGGACGTCCGCTTTACAAACCCCGAATCCGATTCGCTTCACCGACGAGCACAAAATTAAAATTCCTTCCGGCTATCAAGGTTACGGGTTACCTTACGAGCACAATCTCGAGTGCGCATGGGGCCGCTATCAGGCGACCGTCTATGTGGAGAATTCGCATTTGATCTGCCAGCGCGAAGTCGATCATCGGGGAGGCATCGTCTTCGAAGATCAGTACCCGGAATTCAAAAAATACTGGGAAGCCTGCACCCGCGCGGATGCGCTGGATGTCGTTTTAATGAAAACGCCCTCTTAAACATTTGTATCTACACTCACTTCTCAAGTCTGAGCAGAGTGCCGGTTTCACCAAAACATGGTATAACCTGAACTTACCGCCACGAATTGGTGTCAGGAGAGATAAATAGCCTATTCTCCCCTGGATAACCTGTTAAAATGGAGAGTAGGAGCAGGGACACGAAGCTGGTCCCCTTTTCACTCTCCCCCAATTAAATAGATAAGGTTGAACCTCCTTGGCGGATCCAAAACGAGAAGAACTACAAGTCAAAGCAAAACGAGCCATTCTGGTCTCTGTGATTTCCCCTTCCAGCCATATAGAAAAAGATCAGGCACTTGATGAATTAAAAGGACTCGTCGAAACAGCCGGCGTCAAAGTGGTCGGCACGCTCGTTCAGAATCGAGAGCAGCCTCATCCGGCCACTTGTCTTGGCAAAGGCAAGCTCGAAGAACTCAAGCAGATGGTGAAGCACGTCGATGCCGAACTCATCGTTTTTGATAATAATCTTTCTCCTTCACAGGGTAGGAATATTGAAGAAGAGACCGGGACCGTCATTGTGGATCGCAGTGAACTGATTCTGGATATCTTTGCCACTCACGCCAAAACCTACGAAGCCAAGTTGCAGGTCGAGTTGGCTCAGCTACTTTACTTCCGTCCCCGGTTGAAGCGTCTGTGGACTCACTTGGAACGCATCGAAGGGGGTGTCGGCGCGGGCCGTGGTCCTGGTGAAAAGCAGCTGGAAACCGACCGTCGACTGTTAGACAAACGAGTCGCTGAACTAAAGCGGAAGCTTTCGGAAGTAGAACGCCGCCGTGAGCGGACCGTGTCGCATCGATTTCAGCACTTGACCGTTTCACTTGTGGGATACACAAACGCGGGTAAGAGCACCCTGATGAATGCGCTCACAGGAGCCGACGTCTATATTGCTGACAAATTATTTGCCACGTTGGATACTCGCACCCGACGTTGGGAGCTTCCACATTGGGGAGAAATTTTGCTCAGTGATACAGTCGGGTTCGTTCGAGACCTGCCGCACCATCTGGTCGCTTCGTTCAAATCGACGCTGGAAGAAGCGAGACAGGCAGACCTGTTATTGCACGTGGTCGACTCCAGTAATCCGGAGGTGGAACACCATATCAAAACGGTCAATCAGGTTCTGGATGAAATTGGGATCGACTACAAAAATGCGATCCTGGTCTTTAACAAAACGGACAAGGTTGAAGACAGATCGAAGCTCGATGTGCTGCGTCTCAAATACGAAAACGCAATCAGTGTGAGCGCGGTTTCAGGCGAAGGACTGGACCGTCTGTCTCAAGCGGTGATTGACCGCTTGGCTTCCGGGTATGTGATCATCGAAGTTGAAACGCCCGTCGGAAATGGAAAGTTACTGTCGCAACTGGAAGATCATTCGTTGATCTTGTCCAGGGAATATTCAAGCGATGACTCTCGTGTCACTGTCGAGACGCGTATCGCGCGACGGTTCCTGCCACTTCTAAAATTGAGTGAAGAGACCGAGTTGAGAGTGAAAGGCGAAGAGCAGCCGGTGCCTGAAGATTTTGTACCAGAAGAAACACCCCATGAAGTCTGATTCTGTTTCCTGCTCTGGTTGCTTTCACACTTCCCGAAAATTGTGTATTACAGAAGTAGCGAAATACACATTCTCCAGATTGAGCAAAGTGAGTTGTATTTTCGCAAGGTGACCTCCTGCTTCGGAACCAAATCTGACGGCGGAGACTTGACTCGAAGATGCGAAAAGAGACCATTCGAAATCAACCAGACAGACATTCTGAGATAGACAGACAAAGCATTAGCGCGATGAAGAAACGATGGATTTACGGCGTCATCATATTCCTGAGTATCACATCGATTGGCTTAGCCATTGACTGGTGGTCTGGTCTTCCGGAGGGTGAGCAGGCAACCTATGTCGGTCGTCAAACCTGTTTTGAATGCCATCAGAAAGAAGCCGCACTCTGGAAAAAATCAGATCACGATCTGGCGATGAACCCGGCCACTCCCGAATTCGTACTGGGGGATTTCAACGATACCGAACTGGAGCACTTCGGCATCACGTCCACGATGACCCATCAAGGCGACAAATATTTTGTGACCACGCAAGGACCCGATGGCAAGCGAGACCGGTTTGAAGTCAAGTATGTGATCGGCGTCCATCCGCTACAGCAATATCTGGCGGATCTGGGACGCGGCAAAATTCAGGTCTTACCAGTGACCTGGGACACCGAACAGAAACGCTGGTACTATGCCAGTCCTGACGAACCGTTTGGCCCGGATGATCCGTTGCACTGGACCGGTTCTGCCCAGAACTGGAATCACATGTGTGCCGAATGCCACACCACAGACTGGTCCAAAAATTATGATGTTGCTTCCGACACTCATAACTTTTCGTTTTCTGAAATGCGCGTCAGCTGTGAAGCCTGTCACGGTCCCGGTTCGATTCATGTGAAACTGGCCAACTCAAAGTCCCTGTTCTGGGATCGACACTATGGATATGGTCTGGCCAAACTCAAAGGGAAAGATGCGACCGCGCAACTCGAGAGTTGTGCTCCCTGCCATTCACACCGCAGGCACGTTGCCCCCGGACATACACCCTTGGATCGGTTTCACGACCACTATGCACTCTCTCTACTGGAAGACCATCTGTACCATCCAGACGGGCAGATCAACGAAGAGGTGTATGTCTTCGGATCTTTCACGCAAAGTAAGATGTATCGCAAAGGGGTCCGCTGCACCGATTGCCACGACCCGCATTCCTTAAAACTCAAATTCCCCGGCAACAAACTTTGTACTCAGTGTCACCTCGAAGCCAAGTATGATGTTCCCAGTCACCACCACCATAAAGTGGGCAGCACAGGGGCAGCGTGTGTCGAATGCCACATGCCTTCCAAGACCTACATGGTGGTTGACCCCCGACGGGATCACAGTCTGCGGATTCCACGCCCCGATCTGACAGTCAAACTGGGTACTCCCAATGCCTGTAATCAATGTCACACCAAGGCCGACGAAACTCCAGAATGGGCGGCGAAGGCCGTCGATAAATGGTACGGCACCAAGCGGCGCGATGATCCACACTACGGCGAAATCCTGGCAGCGGGCCGTGCAGGGAAACCGGAAGCCGAGCGGGCCCTCATCAAACTGACACGCGAAAAAGAAGTCGGGCCGATAGTCCGCGCCACCGCGGTTTCGTTATTAGCCACCCGCTACCATACTCCCGAGAGCCGAAAGGTTGTCGAACGGTCTTTGAAGTCCAAAGAAGAACTCGTTCGCCTGGCGGCCCTGCGTGGGTTTGAAGGCTGGACTCCCAGTTCCCGGGAGGAAGCAAATGATATCGGCAAGCTACTCGCCAAAGGACTGACTGATTCCTCGCGGGGGGTGAGAAGCGAAGTCGCGCGAATTCTTTCGTCGCTCCCGATTCTACCGGACACCAAACAGAACCAAAGGTCATTGAAAGACGCGCTGGAAGAATACAAGGCGGGCTTACTGGCGGACGGTGACCAGACCGGCTCCCACATGAGCCTGGGAATTCTATACGCGAATCAGGGGGATCTCAAAAAAGCCGAACAGGAATTCCGGACGGCAATCAAGCTGGCCCCCGCAGTTGCTGGTCCGCGATCGAACCTGGCACAGCTTCTCGAACAGCAGGGACGGACGGAAGAAGCCAGAGAACTGCGCAGCAAAGAAGCTGAGCTTCTGGCCCGCGATGCCAAACTCCTGCCCGAGAATGCACTGCTGCAATACCGCCTGGGTCTGCTCTACTATCTGCTGGGGCGGGAAGACGAAGCAGTGACGACACTCAAGAAAGCCTGCGAGCTGGAACCGCAGTCTGCTGACTTCCGCTTGATGCTGACATTGCTTTATGAAAAACAGCAGAACTGGACGCAGGCCTTGGAGTCGGTCGATACGCTGCTGCAATTGCAGCCAAGTAATCCGACCTTCCGGCATATCAAATTGAACCTGCAACAAAAAGCAAACCCGAAAGGCAAGTGACGCATTTCGGGTTCGCCGCTGAATTGCTTCTGGATTCGTGGATCGTCTCAGGCAGACTTCCGAAGAACTCCGGTGATCCGCTCAAAGGTTTCGTTGGAATCGAAGGGGATCAGAATCTGTCCCGAGTGATCGGTCTTGAGTTTGATCTCGACCTGGGCTCCCAGAATTTCGCGAAGCTGCTGTTGCAGGTCTACCAGGTGGTTGGTCATCTGGGGCGCTTCCGTGGTCTTCTTGGTATTCTCAAAGGGAACGGTGTCTGCTTCCCCTTTCAGGATCTTACGGACCTCCGCCTCGGTCTTGCGAACGGAGAGTGACTCCGACTGGATCTGCTCACACAGAGAGATCTGACGTTGCTCGTCCAGACTCAACAAGGTGCGTGCATGACCGGCAGAAATCTTTTCCGCCTGCAGTGCCTGTTTGACTGGTTCGGCCAGATCGAGCAGACGGATCATATTATTGACGGTCGACCGGTCGAGGCTGAGCCGTTGAGCGAGTTGCTCAATCGTACTGTCAAACTGACTCAGGTAGTTCTTGAAAGCCTGGGCCTTTTCGAGAACATTCAGGTCTTTCCGTTTGAGGTTCTCCTCAATGGCGACTTCACAAACCTGTCGCTCTTCCAGATTCAGCACACGGCAGGGAACGGTTTTCAAGCCAGCTTCACGGGCCGCCTTCAACCGCCGCTCACCGGCGATCAACTGGTAGGCTCCGTCAAATGGACGCACCAGCAACGGTTGCAGAACGCCATGTTGACGAATACTGCCTTCCAGTTCCTTCAGAGAATCTGCTGCGAAATCCTGACGAGGCTGGTAGGGGTTTCGTTCAATCAGGTCGACGTCGATCTGATCCTGTTCGGCTGGCACGAAAACTTCCGCTGATTCTCCGGTCGCACCTTCACCTTGGTTATCTGATTCCGAATCCGCACCACGCCCTAATAGTGCATTCAGGCCGCGTCCCAATCTGCGACGAGGGGCACCTGGGGTTTCTGATTGTTCAGCGGGATTGTCGGTTGGGTTTTGATTTTGATCATCCATAACGTTTTTTTCTCACAATGAAACTGCCTGACAAAATAGAGTATGACACGAGGCGCGGGGATTCTATTTTGATTTGCCATTTGAGGCAAGAGGGTTTTGTGGAGCGCGTTTCATGGAATCACAGGAACAGCATACGACAGGGATGTACTATTATCGTTCTCTCTGTGACTGTAGGAAGGGGACCGAATGGGGTAGGCAATCGAGTCTCCTGAATTGACTTCAATGGGTGTTCCACGTGGAACGCCTACCTTGCCAAACCTGCTTTGTGCGGTACAGCCTCACTGGTTCATGTTCGATTTTCTTTTCCAGGTGAGACTGATTCAATTTGAACGGCAGGTTGGGCCGGCAATCGAGTCTCCTGAATTGACTTCAATGGGTGTTCCACGTGAAACACCTACCTTGCCAAATCTACTTTGCGCGGTACAACCTCACTGGTTCGCTTTCGTTTTTCTTTCCCAGGTGAGACTGGTTCAGTCTGACGAGCAGGCTGGGCGTGTAATCGTATGACTTGACCAATTCAAATCGATCACGGACCGGGTCGAACTTCTTTTGGAATTCCGTATCAGCGGCCGCGTGTGGCCCCGCGATCAGATAGACGGGTACATTCGCAGGACGTGAATCCAGAAAGTGAAAATCAGCCACAGGACCAGTCAGCTGATGTCCTTGTGACTTGAGATTGAAAAACAGTCCCGGCTCGGCGTAGATGTAGAGAATGGAATCCGAGGCGGAAGAGCCACGCTCCGACTTGAGATCAGCGAGCATGTTCCGGGCAATGATGGCCAGACCGTCGCGCGGTTTCCAGGCCGCCACCGTCCAAGGTTTGAAGCTCACAACCAGAATCAGGGTGAATACAACAACCGCGACTCCCGGTAGAACCGCGGCCAGACTCTTCGATGGTTTCGCTGTCTGCGTGTTAGATGAGAACAGAGTCCCAATGCAGCGCTGTTCCAGCCAGCCAGCAAAAGCCGCGGCACCCAACCAGGCCGACATCGTCAACGGAATCGTCAGTCGCGGATACGGATAATAAAGGGGTGTTGCCAATAGCAATCCACAGAACCAGGCTGCCAGCAACCAGGCTGCGAGAGACTGATTCACGGCGGGGGATGGCGATTCAGTTTGCACCCCCTCTTCTCCTCCCTGCACCAGACGGAATGAGCCGCCAGCAAAAAACAGCTGCAGAAATATCCCGGCAACAGCCAGCAGACCAAGTACCGGACTGACCCCGATCAGAGCGGCTCCCAAGAGCGGCAGGGCAGCCAGCACACCTCCCAGAATGGGATTCCACGTGAAACGCGTTTTTCCCGATTCCGATTTCTTGGAGTCAGCTGTCATATTTCTTGATGTGAACCAGCGAACGAACAGCAGGCAGAGGATCAGACTCACCAGACCGATACCCGCAATGTTCGATGTTCCTTCCAGCAGACGATGGTTCTGCAGCTGTCTTGTGAAGGAATCATACCAGCCGGAAAATCCAACCACATACCGACTGTGATTTGCCGCGACCACCGAATAGCCGCCCCACTTTTGAAGTCCGATTAAAACTGGCAACCAGACCAGAAACGCGATGCCTGTGATCACTGCCCAGCGGAGCAGCAATGTTGTCTTGTGACTCAACTGATGTCGGTAAATCAGAAGCCAGGGGATCAGACCGGAGAGTCCGACCGCCAACGGCAGCCAGCCGTTGTATTTGATGGCCCACCCTGCTCCGATGGTGATGCCCGCCAGAACAGGCCACTTCCATCCAGGAGAAACATCGCTCTTCCAGATCAGGTAGACCCCCAGTAAGAGACAGAAGCCGAGCCCCACATCGGTCAACGCAGCCCGGCTATAGATCAGATGCAGATCACTCAAGCTGGCCAGACTGGCAGCCACCAGTCCTGCTGCGGAACCAAACCAGTTTCGCGCCACCCACCAGACCACAGGCACGGTCAATATCCCCAGCAACAGAGAAGGCAGGAACGTACCCCAGGAACCGCTGCCCAGAAAAATCATCGACCATTCAATCAGAAACGGGAACAAAGGTGGCGCGTAATAATAGCGTCCCGGATACTCGGCCCCCTGCTCTATGCCGAACCACAAATTCGAAGCATAGACGCCTTCGTCAAAATGCTCGATGGCGTCGCCGGAGAGGAATAGACATCGCAGCAGGCATCCGATCAAAATGATGGCGACAATCGCGATGAGTTCGTGGCGTGGAATCGTTGTGTTATTTCTGGATGTCGGATTGATTGGAGGCACATTCCGCTTTCATCAAATCATGTTATCGTGAGTACAATCGAAGTTTACAAATTCTACAGGAACCGAACTCAAATGCCTATGATTTCATCTGATTCATCTATTATCATAGGAGCTTAGCATAAATCAGCGCACCAGCTGGAAATCGGTCGTTTGGAATTTGTCTTGGATGACTATAATTTCAGTAGTGATGTTATAGAATTTCTGTCAGGATGACAGTGTTGTCTGAATAATATCCTCATACTTCAACTGGACATTTTGAGAGAGAAAAGAGAGATTTCGAGGATGAGCACCCCTGCAAACCTATATGATGAAGCAGTCCAAATCTACGAGAGCGGAAACGTCGAACAAGCCCTGACGAAACTGAAAGAAGTCCTGGCTCTCGATGAGAACTACGTGCTGGCGCATTCGGCAGCTGCCGTCTACAATCAGAAGCTGGGTCACTTTGACGATGCGATTGCTCATGCAACCAAAGTCACCGAGTTAGAGCCTGATGACAAATTTTCATTTCTGCAGCTCTCTGTCATTTGCCAGCGGTGCGGTCGGATTGCGGAAGCAGAAGATGCACTGGCGAAATCACACTCGATGCGATAGTCCGCAGCAAGGGTAAGACGCGAGCAGCCAGAGACAACGCACTCATTTAAAATTCGAGCCCCCCCAAACAAACCAAGCTCTCATCCGGTTTCCCCGATGAGAGCTTTTTATATGTGGTATCTGGAATTGAGACTATTCTTGAATCACGCGGAACGGAGAATCATCCCCCGCTTCTTCCTGTTGCACGTCATCAGTGGGAATGGGTTCGAACGGATTTTCATCTTCTTCGATGACCACACCTGTTTGTTCTTCAAATGAGATGCGCGCGGGTTCGACCGGCGTCAGCTGTTCTCGAGAAGCCTGAGCCACCTTTGATTTCTGAGGCTGATCAACCTGGCTGATTTTCAACGGTGCTTGCGTGTTGAAGATCCGACCATCCTGTGATTTCATACGAACCACCAGTGTCAGATCTTCATTAGAGGGCTGTCGTTGCCAGGGAAGTTCAAAGCGAAACCCGGAGCCAGCAAAGCCGGAGTACCAGTGCGAGCGGACTTCCTGACTATTAAAGTTCCAGATTCCAACACGACGGTTGGCACCGGTCTGACTTAGATCGACGAGCTCCAGTTCCATGTCAGCAGGCAACTTGACCGTTTCTCCGTCGGCATCGTGGGGGGTGATCAGGGTTGTCCAGAGTTCATCGCCTTGTTGGTTATCGAGGTCGACACCGCCCGTCAACAGGCTGTTGACTTTGACGCCAGTCACCTGGTACAGGGCTTTTGTCTGCTCAGGTAGCAAGGTTCCATTGGATGCTTTGACAAGTTGTTTTTGCATTGCCTCGGTCTGATGACGGGCTGTCTCCAGCGCCTGATGCGATTCTTTCAAATCGCGCTGCAATGCAAAAATATTGTCTTCCTGTTCACGCAAGCGGGCTTCCAGCAAATCGGAATTTCCCCGACCTCCACACCCACAAAGAGTGAGAACCAACAATAACGACATCCATGTCGAAAGAGTTTGCTTCATCAGAAATCAATCATAGCAGAAGAATCCTCTTCTGCCTCCTGCTTATCAAAACTAAGATTTATTCTTTGGTGCCTGGTGCTTCGAGATGCTCCAGAACGTTATCAATCAATCCGTAGGCTTTGGCTTCTTCGGAGTCCATGAAGTTATCGCGGTCGGTATCCTGCTCAATTTTTTCCAGAGTCTGACCTGTATGATGCAGCAGAATCTCGTTCAGCCGCCGCTTCATTTTCAAGACTTCTTTGGCGTGAATTTCCAGGTCGGTTGCAGTCCCCTGCATGCCCGCCAGTGGCTGGTGAATCATGATGCGACTGTTGGGCAGTGCGTTCCGTTTTCCTGGAGCGCCCGCGGTCAATAACAGGGCGCCCATACTGGCAGCCTGTCCGATACAATACGTGGCAACATCACATGAGATGTACTGCATCGTGTCATAAATTGCCATTCCCGCGGTGACAGAACCACCGGGTGAATTGATGTAAAAATGAATATCTGCTTCCGGGTCATCAAACTGCAGAAACAAAAGTTGTGCGACCAGACTTTGTGCCACCTGATCATTGACCTGCGATCCCATCATCACGATGCGATCCTGCAGCAGACGACTATAAATATCCATGGCGCGTTCGTCGCGGCCATTCTTTTCGATCACATAGGGAGTAAGGACCGTCATATAACACTCACTTCAATTGATGATAAATTTGATGGTTGATAATCATTCGACAGTGTCTCTGCCGACTCAGTTGATTACTTCTGTTCTTTGTTCTTATCTTCTTTGTCGCGGTCCAGCACTTCGTCTACCAGACCGTATTCAACGGATTCCGCAGAGGTCAGGAAGCGATCGCGGGACGTGTCCAACGCGATTTGATCAATCGATTGCCCGGTGTGGTCTGCCAGGATTTTATTCAAAACTTCGCGTGTATCCAGGATGTCTTTGGCCTGAATTTCAATGTCGGAAACCTGCCCGCCGACTTCACCGTAAGGCTGGTGAATCATCATTTTGGCGTGTGGCAAAATATAGCGTTTATTCTTCTGACCACCGGCAACCAGAATCGCACCGCCACTGGCGGCCAGACCGACACAATAAGTCGCGACATCGCATTCGATGAATTGCATCGTATCGTAGATCGCCATCGTCGATGTCACGGAACCGCCGGGGGAATTGACGTAGAGATGAATATCCTGGTGACGATTTTCGGACTGCAGATAGAGCAGTTTCATCACGATGAGATTCGCACTGGCGTCATTGATGACACTGTCCAGAAAGATGATCCGGTTGTCCAACAGGAGATCACCAATCCCCATCTGACGCTGCTGGGAATAACTTCTGGCACGCTGGTTCGCCTGAGTTGGCATCTGCCCTGATAAGGGGTCGAACATGATATTATCCTGAGATGTAATGGTTATATTTAGTGACTCATCACGAGGTTAAGTCTGGTTTCAAATTCACTTTTCTTTGAACCACGACTATGGCTGTAAACGGTTTGACAGTCAAGTTGTAGCTCACTGATTTCCTGGTGCCTGAAAGGCGGGAAGAGACCACTTTTCCGGACTCCGTGCCGGGGCGCAAAGCGACTCTCCGATAGATTTGCTAATTTTATAACGTTCCATATCCGATTTACCGGTGATTCGTCAAGAGACGTTATACAGAGTTATGTCTCCTCTCTCTTCGGGAACGGTTTTCTTGGTACTGCAAAAGTAAGCTTAGGATCTCTCCATCGCAGCAAAAAGTGTACAAGAAGACATATCTTATTCGAAGCTACAAAAAAACACCAGAGCCCTTTCGATCTCTGGTGTTACTTTGTGGGAACCATGATTCGTTAGAAAGCACTTCCATCAACGGCCCGCTGGTTGTACCGTTGACCGGCGGGGGTCAACAGCCGTGAATACACGCTGGCATCCATCTGTGGTATGAGAGATTTCCCACTGCCATCACAGAAGATCACATTCACGGCACCGCTGGGGTGATTTGAACTGGGTCGCCAGGCCTGTCCTTTTGCCGCGGTCAGATTCGAACAAATGCGTGAGTCGGTGCCGGTAACCGAATTCTTCAGCTCAAATCCAGAGGGCAGACGAAGTGAAGTGCTTCCACTTTGAAAGACACCTTGCATATCCACGCCGAAGCCCAGATTGCCGGTATCCTGATCTGACCAGGCGCCGGCCTGCAGGTTTTCAGAGAGCATCAGGGTTTGGGTCATGCCGTCAGCTTCCGAAATGAAGTCCAGCGACATGCGTGATTCATACGGACGCCAGAAGACGCCGGATGCGAATTTGACCGGGATATCAGCCGTGGTGGAACGGTCTCCATCCAGGCCCCCATCGACGCTGGCAGGATGATGGGCAAAGTCATTTGCCGAATTATAATGGGCTGTGACATAGCCCACATTCACGACATAAGACAACGCACCCGGATCGGAATTAAACTGGTCATCGGGGCAAGTTAAGATGGGAAACCGGGTTTGATTCAAATCTGTGAGTGCTTGAATTTGCGCTGGCGTGGCACCCTCCTGAGCAGCGAGGCTGGCGGTTGCATCCCAGCGTTGACGGAAACGGACCTGATCCAGGAAAGGCAGGACCGTCGTGCACCAGGAGAGGTCATCCCGGTGTGCATTGGCATTGGTTCCATCAGCGTCTGTGACTTTGTTGGGATCAACCAGTAGTGGCAGCTCGGAGTTGGCACCCGATGAAAAGTTGACAACTGCCAGGCCAACGTTCCGCATGTTATTCAGGCATGTAATTTTGCTTGATCCACAACTGGACCGATAAATTGCCGGCAGAGTCAACGACACCAGAATGCTGATGACGACGATCACCACCAGCAGTTCGAGCAGAGAAAACCCGTTTCGTTTTGGTAGTGTGCGTGGGGTACGTTGTTGCTGCATCTCATTCTCCCTCATGGTAAGAGCGCAAAAAAACACCAGGACCCTGAGGCCCTGGTGTCAGTCAGTTTGAACCGTTTTGAGAAAGACTCAAAACCGTGGTTGCGATCAGCTTCCTTGGATTAGAAGGATGTTCCATCCACAACAGCCTGGCCATAACGCAGACCAGCGGGGGTCAACAGACGGGCATAAACGCCGCCATCCATCTGAGGTGTCAGTGATTTTCCACTGCCATCGCAGAAGATCACATTCACGGCACCACTGGGGTGGTTGGAACTCGGCCGCCAAGCCTGTCCTTTTCCTGCAGTCAGGTTGGAACCAATGCGAGAATCATTGCCAGTCACACTATTCTGCAGATTGAATGTGGGAGAAGCGGTTGATAAGTTCAGAGATCCGGCTGCCATAGGTAATCCTTCCATATCGATACCAAACCCGAGACTTCCTGTACCCTGGTCAGCCCATTCTCCTGCTTGAAGGTTTTCACTTAACATCAGGGTCTGGGTCAGACCATCCGCGGCGGAAATAAAGTCCAGAGACATCCGCGAAGAATAAGGACGCCAGAAGACACCTGTTCCAAATTTGATCGGTGCATTAGCCAAACTAGTGACGGCTCCGTCCAGTGCAGTATCTCCCAGAGGGTGATGTCCAACACCGGTTGTAGGTGTTGTAGCAGCATACCCCACACCAGTAGCATTATAGTTGTCTGTGACATAACCTACATTCACTGCGTAGGACAGTGCCCCTAAGTCGTTGTTGAACTGGTCGTCGGGGCAAGTGAAAACGGGAAAGCGGGTGTTGTTTAAATCTATGAGGGCCTGAATTTGAGCTGGTGTTGCAGCGTCCTGTGAAGCGACATTAGCGACCGTATCCCATCGTTGCCGAAAACCGACTGCATCGAGGAATGGTAAGATGGTCGTACACCAAGAAAGGTTGTCATTCCCGTCATTGGGACGAGTTCCGGCTGGATCGGTTTCAATGTTGGGATCAACCAGGAGTGGCAACTGTGAGTTGGCACCGGATGAAAAGTTGACGACGGCCAATCCGACGTTTCGCATGTTATTCAGACAGGTCAGCTTTCGGGCTGAGGCGCGGGCACTTTGGATCGCTGGCAGAGTCAGCGAAACCAGGATGCCGATGATGGTGATCACCACCAGCAGTTCGATCAGCGTAAAGCCTTTACGCCGTTGCAGCTTTTGTTTGATTCTTAAAGTTTTCATGGTCCTTCTCCTCACTAAAGTACGGTTCAAACAGATTATATATTACTTGTGGTCAAGTATCAAAAACAAACTCAAAAACAGTTTCATTCATCAGGAAACCAGAGGAATCCCGCTAAAATCCCATCTATAGTAATAGACGTTTCAAACATCCATGTCCCACAATCTCCGCTGCACGGCCCGCAACCAGAGTTTACAACTAAGGCAACATGGCTTTCCCCTTTCTCCTGTAACTGATTTAATGATTATGCCTGATTTCTATATTATGCCGATCAGAAAAAACTGTACGCACGATTTCACCTATTGAATATGGAGACGATAACGTATCAATCGTCTCCAGTTTTCAAACTTCTCAGAGGTCCCGTTAAATGCATCTTCGGCCCTTGTTCGATCGATGACAAAGAAACCACGATAATCGGGTTCATTCACTGAACTACCGTTCGAGCGGGCACCAATCTGCACAACGCCATCATTAACCGTCAACCCGGGACCATCGGCATCAAAAAGGGCCACCGATACAAACACAATAAATGTATTACTGCGGGTCGTCGTATTCCCCATTATTTTTGATAAAATTCGATTGCGCGTGAAGTAATCCACTTTAGGCGCTGAAGAAGTGGCTGCATGTTCATTCCAGGAAGCCACTTCAAACAGCCCTCGGGGGTTATTGATTTTAGCGGGGTCCTGCAAATCCAGAGGCAAACTTCGCAAAATACCATTTTCACGCAAAGTGCTGACTGGCCCGTTTGTCGCAAGCGTATCCAGACTTTTGAAAGGACGCGTGCCTGGTAAACCGGGAATAATATACCCTGTCTGTGAAGCCCGTGTTGAATCTTGCACCAAATTTCCGGAAGCATCAATACTCAGCATTTTAAATGCGCCACTCGTCGAGTCTGTCGTGACGCTGTCCCTGGAAAGCAGATATTCCAGCCACCAGTCTCGCGGAGCAACCGTTCTGTCTGAGAGCCTTGGATGATGTGATCTCGTACCGGTTACATCTGTTGTATAATTCGCAATATTCAACGCCGTGCTGGTTGTATTCGCGACGGTTCCCATATCATCAATCAGGGCGGCCAAAACAGACGGGTGCCTGATGGTATTTAAATTCAGTTTCCCAGCGACACGTGGCGCTTCCAATGGATTACCGAGGTGGCGATGCAGGCGTGTAGGAACTTCGATATATTCGAATAAACGATACCAGCGATTGTCGTCATCAGTCGTTGCGGAATCATCCGGACCATCGGGGTCAAGAAATTTTTGTATTCCTGCGACATTGATATCATCAGTATCAATGTCCCCAATTTCCGGATCGGTACCTGCAGCACTGTTTCGAGCCATATAACCACCAACTGTTACCAGTTGTTCTGTCACTTTATCAGGTCCGCATAATGGGATCGACAACAACTCGGCTATGGAGGCAAAGTTCCGATCGAAGTGCGGCTGCCATGTATCAAAGTAAGTCGCGGTGGTACGAGAATTTTTTTGACCGATGGTATTTCGAATATTATTACCGGTACCGATCGTATTTAAGTTATCATTACGTTTATACAATGGTTGTGAGCGTTCCTGGCTCTTCATGGCATTTCGGTCAAGTTGAGCTTGTGCCTCCATGGCGGTATCCATTGTCAGGCTAAATTCACTTTTGGGAACCGCCATCTCATCGACCAGAACCCATGGGTTATCGGGATCCGGAACCGGGACTCCCGCAGAAAGATAAGTATTGCGCCCCAGGTGCGCTTTGCGATACAGTTTTACTTTGATGTCTGACGATGTGGCACTCAACTCAGTCCGGGCGCTATCCAGAAAGCTGCCTGTAGTCCCCGTAAGATCAGTAGAACTGCTATCTAGAACGGTGACGAGCGAGTTGGTGGTTGCCTGATCATTGACAATATCAATTTTGGCTGTGCCAGCAATCGCGACGGATGGAATAATCTGCTCGCCAGCATCATTAAAATCACTATTTCCATTCAGGTCTACGCGAAATTCACTGTAAGGATCGCTGCCATTGGACGTGTCGGCAGCATTTGTGCTTAGCAGTGTGAATAACCCACCAGCGGCGACTTTTCTATTTTTGGGAATGGCATAGGTGCGGACGCTTCCATCTACTTCCAGGCCGATTCTCCATTTTCCCTCTGTCCCAAAAGACACCTCAGCAGGACTGTTATTACGTAACTCGATGGCGGTGAAAAATCGCTCGCGATCAGACCCATCAACTTTATCATCGGGAAACTGCGTCACTGCATGATCGCTCATTTGGTCATCGCACTGGACGAGAATAAATTCACTCAACGTCAATTTCTGCGCTTCGACTCCCCATACTTCAGCACGATCGGTGTCGCTAGTGTTTTGATAAGGATTATCATTGAGCCCCCAACCATCACTCAGATTCGTATCATACTCAAACCGCGTTAGTACATCATCGCGATCCAATGCATCAACCATGTTGACAGCAAACTGCGCCATTTGTTTCATTTCGGCATCGGTATAAAGCGCATTTGACGAGTTATCCTGTGAATAGTCTATGTTTTTGCCCCCTCCCAGAACATAAAGCAGAACATAAATATCTCGGGCCATTCTCTGGCGATCATAGCGTGCCCAGAACTCTTTTTGCTCAGCGTTAGTCGGTGGATAACTTGGCAATGTGCCTGAACCCCAAGACTGGTTGATCTCTGTGGATGTAAGTGCATCGAGTACGCCGTTTTGATTCAGGTCTTCAGTCCCATCTAATATACCATTCTCATTATAATCTTCTCCGGGATGAGGTGTCAGCGGACGGAAGGCGAGCGTTGTTTCTTCATAGACAAGCAGTTCATTGACATTCAACTTTTGCTGGATGAGATTTTGATTAATGCCTCCCAGTGACAGTGACAATAATGCACGCAACTCCGGTCGAAACGGATCAGTGCCTCCAAAGGTCGGAGGAAATGCACTACTTGCTGTTTCCCAATTTCGGAAACCGGGTACTTTTGATTTCCCGAATTGCTTTCGATCCCAGCTGATTGTGGTAAATTTTTTACGAATTTCCTGTGCCTTGCTACTACTCCCAAAGTTATACGGCAGCAATGTTCCCAGACGTGACGTCACCCCGGCATTGGTAATATCGCTGCCGGAAAGGTGCAAAAACGCTAGTTCGTCTGGTCCGAGAATTGTATCGTTGACGCTATCAATTTCGTCTCGATTCACAATAATTTCATCAGCATCGTCAGTCAAAATAGACTCATTCGCGACGGATGAGCTAAAGAGTGAAGCGGGCCAGCGTACAAACGGGCTAGAGTTGGGATTTGCCACTTCCTGATTCGTGTAATGAGGCCATATTCCAGGGCCTCCAAAACCTCCGTTTCGCAAATCCGGCTGCCGGTAATCACCGGCCCCCGAACCTACTTTATTTCCACGGCCCGCGCCATTAAAGCTGATCGGAGAACCATAGCCGGGGACGTTGACCCCCATAGTGCCGGCAAACGTCTGCAGAGTTCCATCTTTATGACTTCCTTCGAAGCGGTCATTATTATCGTCGACTCCTGCTTTTCCAGGACGTGGAAAAGAACTTATTGATATTTGACTGCCTGTGCTTGGCCGTTGTGCATTATAAAGTAGATTTGTTTCCCCCCAAACTCCTGCAGCGAGATCCGTGACGTTTCCAAATGTTCCTGTCGTGTTAGCTGGAAGACCAGAAGAAAAAATAGGGCGACCAAATTTCAGGAAAAAGTATTCCATGTTGGAAAGTTCTGCCCAACTGCTTGGGTAGTCTCCAAAAAAGTTTCTGTGTTGTTCCACCGCATTTAATGGTAAAGTCGTTGGTGGCTGAGCATACAAGGCATATTGAGGATTGATTTCTCCTGGTGAGGAAAGCCCCAGATTAGACCGAGAGAGGAATAAAAATTGATTCGGACCAGATCCTGTTTCATTGTCTCCAAACTTACCACCAGAGCCTGCATAATTCAGGTCGACTTGCTGGGATGTAGGAGAACCACCTCCGGGCTGACGCATGTTGCCAGCCGTATTCAGACCGATCAAACCATCCAAATCATAGACCGTAAATGAGAAGAGGGGAATCACATATGAACCCGGAATCGAGGGATTCTCGATAGGGGGAAAGTCCAGATCCATCCAGATCCCTTCACGAATTCCGTCTCCGTCATTGTCAACATCCAGAAAATATTCGGTATCACCATCACCGGTCCAGATCCCCATTTTTCCCGTTGATGTTACGCCCACACCATCAAGGGGAACACCTGGAAACAGAGCCGGGTCAAATCGTGGCGTTGAGGAAGCGACTCCCGTCTTCGGCACAAAAACATGGTCGGCATGGGGGCGAAATACTCTTTTTGCATAAGTCGAATTCACATACCAATCAGTCACAGGGGCAGCCGACGTTCTTAAGTATTGTGGCCGATGAAAGGAAGGAATGATCACCTGCTTGAAATCATCCGGATTGGCAGGCCAGTTTGGACCTGGTACAAAACCATTATAAGCCAGGAACATATTATTAATATCGGGTGCTGTGTAATTCACATCAATTTCAGGATAACCGGTCCAGCTATTGATCACTGTTTCCTGTGCCGCAGGGGAAAGGTTATAGTTCAGGAGAAAGGCATTGTCGGGTGTTCCATTATAATCCTGGTCAACAGCGGGAGCTGCTGATGAATTTAAAATTAGATTGATGCCTTCGCCTGAATAAGGATGCGCATCGGAAATTTTATCATTGGTATGGTCCATTCCAAACATATTGGGAATCATGGAATGCCGCCGTGACCAAAGCGCGCTGTTATATAATTTTTTATCTTTTCCCGGGCCAATTATTAATTGCTCAAGTGCCCAGTCATAATAGACGTCTGGATTGAAGCCAATATCATCAACATTCAGGGATGCCTCTGCAAAATATTCTGCGCTGGTGCGTTCCTGAGCGGAAAAGGTGTAAAAGACAACGCCCAACAGAGACAGCATGGCCAATAATGCGATCACAATCAGCAATGTCGAACCACGACGAACGGAAACTCTGATTCCCGTTTGATGTTGTATAGGTCTAATCCGTTTCATGAAAACCTCCCATTGTTAAAGACTAGCCGCGGCCTATCCGAATGTCTTAAGAATGCTATCTGTGTTACTAATTCACCTATTTGCGCAACGGGTGAATTAAAGAAATCTGTCGCAATTGTCCAGAAGAGACATCTTTATACTGTATGATAATTTGGATTGCCCTCAGCGGATTTGGCGTTGGGAGTTGTGTTCCGGCAGTCCCCGAATCAACATCCACATTAGTCACATCATAGGGGGAAATTAACGGATAAGGGGCATCAAGGTCGCCTCCCACATCAGCACTGGGATGCCAGGTATCAAAAATATTATTGTATTGTAAATTGCCAGCGTTACCATTTTGGTTTTTGGCTGTAGAAAATGTGTTTGCAGCGGGGCCGCCTATATCAACAAAAATGCCCGCAGCATCATCAAAAACTTTCACATCGAACGAAATCACATTTGATAGAACCAAGTCCTCCGATCTTCTCGGACCATTGCTGTTGAAAGAGACCCCACTAGTGCGATCATTGGGGTCGTTGAAAGCAACCAGCGATCTGTCATCAGGGACGACATAAAACTGTGGTCCTGAAGCGGCATCCATTGGGTTTCCGCCACCACCTACTGAACTATGAGTTAAATCGTGTGGGTAGTTAAAGGTTGAATGAGAAGTTTCCCCTTGCGTAAACCTTCCCATAAAAACGGGAATCGGCGAAACAGGCGGTATGGGCCCTGTTTCTGGTAAGTAGGTTGCAAACTCACGTGAACGGCCTGTCGCATGATTAAAACCAAAACGGGCTAGAGGCATCCCCAAAGGATAATCAGCCGAAAACGGCCCCAACTGGGTATTATCAAGAGATCCGATATCATGAAACCGAGCGTATCTATCCATACCTACAACAAGCCTAAACGCAGAAGAATCGAAGTCTCCCCAAAAGTTATCGGTGCCCGCATATCCCTGTCCATAAAGTGGAGTACCATCATCGGGGCGTATAAAAAATGCTTCGCTACCTGACGTAGAAGAAGCCTCTGGCTGTGAAGTTACTATTTCTGTTAAGCCCAGCGGTTCGCGGAGCAGCATCTGGCGGCGGTAAAGATTGCTGCCTCTTAAGAAATAGCAAACCTCCGCAGCCGACGATTGGGACGTTTGATCGGAAACTAATCTTGCGTCATCTGCATCGGGCTGGTTCGGATTGGCTGATAATCTGTTATTGGGTGCAGCAAGACGATTGCTTAAATCGGTTGCTTTTCCAAAATAGAAAGGTTGATCTGTCAAACTCGGGTTGGCTGTCCGGGACACGGTCAGCTGAAGTAAGTCATCAGTCGTATCATTGGGGTCATTTTCAGAAATGTAAAAGTACCCTCTACGTTCAGATTCTCGGAATAGTTCGCTACGTGGATCATCATTGGCCGGGGGAACAGATCCTGGAGCAAGATCATTATCTCTTCTTGCAAAGGGGAGCAAATACTGAAATGTTCGATTGTCTAAATCTGCTTTCAGGATCGTGGTCAGTAATCTGGCACGCTGATCATTTTCCGAAAGCCCACGTTGCTTCACCGTTGATCCGGAGAGTATTTCAAAGATCTGCGTAAACATCAGCATCATGAGTAAGACAAGCACCACAGAGACAAGCATCTCGACCAACGTAAAACCGCTACGTTTCTCGCGAGTTGACTTTGGTCGTTTCGAATTTGTTTTTTGTGCCGGTGTTTTCATACAAGGTTCTTGTTGAAGAGAGAATTATTTAGACGTGAAGTATCGTAAATTCAACAATCTTAAGGATTATCTGGATCGAGCTTGTTTCCCAAAGAATAGACCTGGACAACATTCGGCATCACAATGACCCCTTCTAAGTGCCCACCACGGGGTGAAGGACGGGTAATCGACTCTAGAATTGGTTGTTCCAGAACAATATCTGCATAATCATCATTGGTACTCTTTTCAAAATTTTGAATGCGATACCAACGCGCGTTTTGATGATCGAAAATGTATCCCCCTTTTTTCAAAAGCGGATTCGTGTAGTTCGCATTAAAATAAAGCCGGAATGAAGTCCGTTTATAATCATCAGAGCCCAGTGCGCCGAATTCTCCATAATCGTCAGTTCCGTTAATCCCATCATCGTTGACACCAGCGACACCAGGTTTGCCATCCGGCCCTGGTAGCCATTCTTCAACAAAGTCTTCGACATCATGCAGCGCTTCAAACTCGGGCGACAGGTTTCGACGGAAGAAAACAACCACGTCAACAGAAGCAACCTGGTTGGGTTCATGTCTGACTGTTAAAAAGTAGGAATAACGTGGGTCTTGGATTTCAATCAGAACTCGTGAGATTTGCTCATAAAGCGGATTCGCAGGCAGCGGATTCGTCCAGGAAATAACGCCGGTAACATCATTAATATTACCTGAAGTCAAAGGGCGTACTTGTGCCTGCTTTCCCGTACTGTCAAATAAAACCAGGCGACCACCGTTCGCGGCTCCATCGATGATAGACTTGAGTCCAACTAAATCAATGTTGCTGCTAGAGAGATCAACCATCACTGAGGTTGGAGTCGGAGTAGGAATAGTGGTATCGAAAACCGGAATTACATCATAAAGCCTAGTCCAGCTATCCTGACTGGAAAAATAACGAAATGCATTTTGACGTGAGACTGCTTTTGCTGTTGCGATTGCTTCTGCTTGTGTCGGTGTAGGTGTTGCTGCCAAAGCTTGTGCTAAAGCGACTGAATAAAAACCAGCGTCATACCGGGGAACTTGCGGGTTTCGATTTCCATTACCGTCATTACCGAAACGGATTTTCAACGTTGTTGCAGCAGTGTTGTTGTCATCTTCGGCCGCATAGTAGCCAAGAGGGTCAACGATATAGAATCCCTGACTGCGATGTTCAAGGTAATTTCCATCAGCGTCCGGGTCGTGTACGAGTGGGCCGGGAAAGGAATCGATCAAGGCTTCGGCGTTGTAGCGTAAGATGGTGCCGTTGGTTAAATTGGTTGCCTGCACTCCATTCAGAATCGAAACCGGAAAGAGTGATGCCAGAGAGATCACGCCAACGCTCATAATCAAAATGGACATGAGCACTTCCATCAGCGTGGAACCCGCACGACCGGGCCGTTGATTGATCAAATGTGGGGTAGAAATCAGAGATAACTTCACTTTGACACCTCTCCTGTTTCTGCATATTTGAATGGATCAAATGCGATACCAGAGACATTGAGCTGGCTTGCGCTGATACTTCCGGTGCGGGTGTACAAAGAGAGAAGAATCGTCGACGTGTTCGGCTCGACTTCCCAAACGACTGAACCGTCTGTTGTGAAAGAGACGCCATCAACCCGCGCTCCTGATGCGAGAAACACGGTAGGGTCAGAACCACTGGTGCCGGCCGTCTTACAAACGTACGTTCGATCGTAGGGAGTATAGCTATAGCTGCCCACTGTGCCACGGGCAGGAATTTGAATGCGGTCCCCTTCCGCATAGTCGGTCCCGCTTAACCAGGTCGAATTAATATTTTCAATCGAGTTAATGGCAAAGTGAATTTTGCCACTGCCGGCTTCTCTTCCAATTACCGAGCCGCGGGGAGAAAACATCAGATCCAACTGGCTGGAGTAAAGACGTACGTCATCGGAACCGGGCCAGCCGAGTTCTGCGGCATCATCGTTTCCATTTGCCCCATCATCGTCAACGCCACTCTTACCGGGTTGACCATCATCACCGGGTGAAAATAAATTCGACCTCCAACTGGCCGGGATAAACGAGCGATCCAAATCAATGGCGGCCCCATTGGGCAACAGAACCGGCTCCTCACCAGGTAGGACCTCTGAGACGAGCTCTAACTGATAGGTACTCGGCCCACTACCGGCAGTAAAAGCGATAACTGCAGGATGAGGGTTAGTACCTGACTCACGGTAAGGGGTCGTTAATCGCAAGACTTCCTCGGATGAATTGATTGTGGAAGCGGCCAAATTAATGGTATACCAAATGCCGCTCCCAGTATCGGGAATCTTAATACGTGCATTTTCGAGGATTTGACCACGGTCATAGAGAAATTTCCAGTCTGTTCCCGTTCCGCGGACTTCAAAGATATCCGGACCATCGGCGGTTCCGTCATCAGGGCTTTCATCGATTCGTTCTAGGTTAATCGTGCCACGAGACCAAGGCTCGGAAGGTGCAATGTAGACCATACTGGTTACAGTCGCACGGTTACTTGAAATCGTGCTTCCCTGACTACCGGTCCGGTCTAATAAAAATCGAACGCCGCGAGGTGCTTTTGCGTATATGGCTCTGTCACGGGCTCCCGCCAGATAGGATTGCACCTGACGAGAAGCGGACCGAGTCACATCAGAGGCCAGCGCAAAGTTGATCGAGGTAATCGTGATGACTGCCAGAATTGCCAAAATGGAAATGACGACCAACAACTCAACCAACGTAAAACCTGACGGAGTCTTGCGTGCTTTTAAACCAATATATTTCAGGGGTAAATTGGAACGGGATAATATTTTCATAATACTAATTTCCTCCCGCTCGTTGATTGTGATTCGTAATATTGTCGAACAGACCATCAAAATTAGCAGCATCAGGATGGCATAAATAACCATTGTTTGTTGCATCGACCGGCTCATACAGGCCTAAGATACTATCCTGCCCTGCTGAGACGATTAAGGGTATGGAATAGGTGTCTCTCGTCGCATACTGGGGCAGTGTATAAGGCGTCGAAGAATCGCTGGCAGCAAAGAGCGGGTTTAAAAGGCCACTCAGATTTTGATTATCCAACTGTATCAGACCCTTGGGATCATCGGGATCAATTGTGAGAGGGTCACGTTGTCCCGTGCCAGAAATGACCTCTGCCGGCAGACTCGAAATAAGGTAGCCTGCGGTTGTGCGATCTACATTGACGCCGTCCGGCTTGATCAGGCGCGTGGGCCAACGGTAAAAGCGGAGAGGCCTTCCCCAACTATCAACAAATTCTTTGAGCCCGTCCCCGTCGGTATCTACCACTTCTGTGGAAAGGAAATTATCTTCACCCAAAGGGGCCGCTCCATAGACGCCATGTTGCGTGAGAAAATAATACAGGTACTCAGCAGAAACACTTCGCCCGCCATCAGAGCCAAGATTACCGGCGGCCCCGCTCGTACCAGCGACGGCATCCATGAGTGAATCAATGGATGCATTCTCATTTCGCACCTGAGGGAAATACTGACGGAACAAATCTTTCGCAACCAGGATTTCAAGGACATCTGTTGAGACAGAACTGGCGCCCGCCCCCAGTCCAATGTTAGTACTATCACTAGTGGAGCGTCTCAATTTTGTTGAGCGAAAAGAAACCAGGCGTTCCAGATCTGTTTGATTACGATTTGCGCCTGAAGCCCTGCGTAACGCATCAATTCGTTGAGTCAGCAAACCATTGATTTTGGTAATCGTCGACATCGTTGCCTTTTCCCGGGCGGTGTTGCCGAGGTTTCTCACGACAAACACAGATGTCGCAATCAAAAACAGCAGGATGCCGACTACCATCATCAATTCCACGATCGTAAAACCGCTTCGCGTTGATTGAACGGATTGATGAATTCTAAGATGTCGCATTGTGAAACCTGACTTCATAAAAACGATACGCTGACTATTTCAGGGAACCACTGACGAAATTGGTGATGTTATCTGCTTCGACAGTTCGGTCATCAGTATATGTCGGAAGCTGAGGACCGGGAAAGTTCTTGTCGGGATCATAATTCCCGCCAGTTCCATACTGGAAATCGGCACCAGGAGAAATAATCTGGTACGACTTCGCTTTAAACGGTACTCCGGGAGTTGAACCATGGGCTGAATTGCCCTCACGATAGACACTTCTAAAACCGAGTGTCGCAGGTAGATCTGCAGTTCGATAACCGCGACCCTCGTAGCTACTGAGATATATATACGGTAGTTGTTGGCCGGGAAATGAATCTATATATTCAAGGGCAGTATCGGAATCGGTATCGACGAAGCGACTGCTGTCAAATTCAAAGTAAGGTCCCTGGCGACTTGTATTGGATGCAGAATAGGCAGCGCTATATCCGGGATCTGCTGAAGTATGACCGGGATTTAGAAATGGCTGAGCAGGATTTTTTGAAAATCCATAAACTCTGTAGGTGCCGTCTGGGGTTTGCTCAAAGACTCCACCTAAGAAGAAGACCAGGCATTCACCCGCATTCAAAGTAATGGTATCAACCACATCGCCGTCCCCGTTGATATCTTTGTTCAATGAAAAATCAAACTGAGGCCACAACTGTCGAATGAAGCCTTTACTACTCTGATCCCAAGTGGCAGTGCCAGACTCGTACAATACAATTCCGCTGGGAGGGTCTATACCAAAATCCTGCTTGAATGCGGTAATCGCCGTTTCAAAATTGGCAATTTCCGCACGCACATTCGCTTGTTGTGCTCGGAGGCGGACCGCACCGATGGCGGGGATGAGCAGGCCTAATAGAATCAGGATGATCACAATTACAATCATGAGTTCGACTAATGTGAACGCACGCCTGTTTTGCTGTGACGCCGTGAGGGTTTGGGGCGACCGACGGTTCATTGTTAACTCCTAACTCTTTTCATATTCAACAGTTTGAGAGAGAAAACCCAGGTTTGATCCCTGAGAGACCAAAATCAGTCGAGAGTTTCCTGATCCATTATTAAGGGCAATTTTTGTGCCTTAAAAACAACAAAACGCATAAGGTATTTATTCAAAACGATTTATTGCCATTATGCTTTACGCAAATCACGATAAAACGTTGGAAATATCTGTATTATTTTGCAACACCCTATCCAAAATACTACGAAAGGTCATTCAAGAGTTTGATCAAAGGCATGAAGAGCGCAATCACGATAAAACCGACGATCAGACCGAGAATGATCACCATTAACGGTTCCAGCAAACTCACCAGCGCATCGACCAGCACCGCGACCTCTTCGTCGTACACGTCGGCAACCTTGTAGAGCATGTTATCGAGCGCACCGGTCTCTTCACCCACGTCCACCATGTTGACGACGATATCATCCACAATCCGCGCCTCGCGGAGCGGAACGGCCATGGTTTCCCCTTCGCGAATGGCGGCATAAATCGTATCGAATGCTTTCTGGAAGACCATATTCCCCGCCGTGTCGCGGGCAATGATAATTGCTTCCAGAATCGGCACCCCGGACGAGATTAATGTCCCCAGCGTCCGGCAGGTTCGTGCCGTCACCGACTTACTGATAATCTTCCCTAATAAGGGTATGCGCAGCGCGATCCAGTCGACAATAAACGCACCCTTCTTATTCTTCTTGACGATTTTGATAAAGATCCAGAGTGCCAGTGGAACTGCAGGGAAGAGATAAAAGTAATTGACCACGATATCACTGATTTTCATCAATAACAGAGTGATGCCCGGAAGTTCCGTACCGAAATCAAGGAAGATCTTTTTGAATTTCGGAATGATCCAGTACATAATGAAACCGACGATCAAACTGGCAACGGTGATAACCGCCACCGGGTAGATCATGGCCCCCTGCACTTTCTTTTTCAGACTTTGAGCACGCTCTTTGAATTCTGCCAGACGTTGCAGAATGACTTCGAGTGCACCACCGGCTTCCCCCGCTTTCACCATGTTGACATACAGGTTGTCAAAGCACTTGGGCTGCTTGGCCATCGCTTCGGAGAGTGTATTTCCGGATTCAATATCTTCAATGACACCATCCAGTGATGCTTTCAGCGGGCCTGGCTTGGCCTGTGATTCGAGAATCCGCAGGCTTCTTAAAATCGGCAAGCCGGCGTCCTGCAACGTGGAAAGCTGTCGCGTGAATGTCGTCAGCTGTTTGGAGCGAACACCGCCGATGGAGAAGCCTCCTTTTTTGGCGCCTCCGCCCTTTTTACCTCCGCCCCCTTTGGTGGCGGCGGCTCCCTTCTTCTGTTTTTTTCCACGACCTTTTTCGGCGATTTTGGTGACGAAAAAGCCCTTCTCTTTGATGAGTGTCTGGGCCTCTTCTTCGGATGGGGCTTCGATGGTATCTTTTACCTCGAGTCCAGTGTTATCCATTGCCTCATATTGATAAACCGGCATGGCGTTACTCCGTCAAAAGTCTTCTAAAAAATGGTTTGTATTTTGCATCGGCCCCGGGGGCAGACATTACTCAATATCTTCCATCACTGTTTCGCGAACAACTTCGTCGATTGTTGTGACGCCGTCAAAAATCAGTTTCAGCCCGGCTTCACGCAGGGTGGTCATTCCCTGGCTGCGGGCCACATTCCGAATATCATCAACGGACGCATCTTCCGTGATCAGATCGCGGATTTCATCGGTGACGTCCATTAATTCATACAGGCCGGTGCGGCCTTTGTAGCCTGAGTTATTACAGGTCGCACAGCCTTTTCCGTAGTAAAAGCTATATTGCCGCGCCTGTTCGATGGGGAGCTGCAATTCCAGCAGCAGTTCATCGCTGGGTTCAAATTCGGTGCGACATTCTTTACAGATGGTACGTACCAGACGTTGCGCCTGGATGGCTTCCACCGTCGCTGTGATCAAGAACTTGGGAATATCCATATCACGCAAACGTGTGATCGCTGAAGGCGCGTCGTTAGTATGCAGCGTGCTGAATACCAGGTGGCCGGTCAGCGCACTTTGGACGGCGATTTCCGCAGTCTCGTAGTCTCGAATTTCCCCGATCAGAATCTGGTCGGGGTCGTGTCGTAAAATGGCACGCAACACCGAGGCGAACGTAACATCGATATCAGGGTTCACAGGAACCTGGATCAGTCCGTCGATGTCGTATTCGATGGGATCTTCGGTCGTGATGATTTTTTCTTCGATGACATTCAGCTCATTCAACGCGGAATAGAGGGTTGTCGTTTTACCACTTCCCGTTGGTCCGGTCACGAGTACAATGCCGTTGGGACGATGGATCATTTCCCGGAAACGGGAGAGCGTTGTTGGATCCATGCCGATCTTGTTCAAGTCCAGCTGCACGACGGTTCGGTCCAGCACCCGCATTACGACGGCTTCACCAAACAGGGTTGGCAGCACACTCACACGCAAGTCGACGGGGTTGCCACCTACGTTCAATTCGATACGACCGTCCTGAGGTAATCGTCGTTCTGCGATATCCAGGTCCGCCATAATTTTAACACGCGAAACAATGGCGTTCGCCAGGTGGCGTGGGGGAGGCACCATTTCGTAGAGCACGCCATCAGCACGCACACGTATTTTGAATTCATCTTCAAATGGTTCGAGGTGGATGTCGCTCGCCTGATCCTTAATGGCCAGCAGAATCACCATATTCAATAATTTTCGGATGGGGGCAGCGTCGGCTACTTCTTCGGAAGATGAGAGGTCGTAAACATTCTTGCCGGTTTCTTCGCCGAGTTCGTCTTCAATGGCACCGATCACATCTTCGATGCTGTCCTGTTGCTCGGAGTAGTGACGTGCAATTGCTTCTTCGACATCTTTCAGGTTTGAAACAGCACCCCTGACGTCGTACCCCAGAAAGTTTCTGAGGTCATCCAGAGCGGAAACATTTTGCGGATCAGCCATAGCGACGGTTAAGACATCGTCTTTCAATGAGACAGGCATGATTTTGTAAATCGATGCCATCGTTTCCGGTACAAGCTCCAGGACTTTCGGCGGAATATTAGTTTCGCCCAGTTCAACAACGGGCATGCCCCATTGCTCAGCCAGGGCTTGCGTGACCTGCTCTTCGGTGACCAGCCCCATTCGAATGGCAACCTGACCGATGACTTCACCGGGACTCTGTTTCTGTTCTTCCAGAATATCCCACAGCTGATCCTCTGAGATATAACCCAGATCGACCATGATTTGACCAAGGCGTCTTGCTGCCATTTATGCCTACCTTTGACTAACTCTAAAATTTCATTCGAAAATGAACGACCTGACTTCGATTCCCTGAATTCCTGTTCCTTGGTGGAAGCGATTTGATGAAGCAGTCACGTTTGTCGTTCCTGTCTCTTTTATTCAAATCACTCGACGCTATCTCTTACTAACCCTGAATTGAGTTAGTCTTCGTAATCTTCAAAATCATCATCGCCGTCTTCATCATCTTCCAGCAATCCTTTCTTCGCCATGGCGATCTTGGCTTTGAGTTCGCCAGGATTATTCGATCGCATGACGACATCTTTTTCCTCACACAGTCCATCGCGCCAGAGGTTGTATAATGCATCGTCCAGCAACTGCATGCCATACTTTCGTCCGGTTTGAATACTGGAGTTGATTCGGTAGGTTTTCGCCTCACGAATCAGGTTTGCAATCGCCGGAGTCACAACCAGCATCTCATAGGCGGCGACCAGCCCTTTGGGTTTTTTGGGCATCAACGCCTGACTGAGAATGCCAATAATGGAGGACGATAACTGGGTCCGAATCTGGTCCTGCTGACTGGTGGGAAACACGTCGATAATTCGGTCTACCGTTCCCTGAGCTCCTGTCGTATGCAGGGTTCCAAACACGATGTGTCCGGTTTCCGCGGCGGTAATGGCGGCAGAAATCGTTTCAAGGTCTCGCATTTCCCCCACCAGAATCACGTCGGGGTCCTGCCGCAGTGCACGTCTCAGGGCTTCCGGGAATGTGGGAACATCAACGCCGATTTCACGCTGGTTAATCGTCGATTTTTTGTGCTCATGATAATACTCAATGGGATCTTCCATCGTGATGATATGGTGATCCATCGTATCATTCATATGATTGATCATACTGGCCAGGCTGGTTGTTTTACCACTACCGGTCGGGCCCGTTACGAGGAACAAGCCTCGGGGGCGTTCCAGTAGATCCGCAATGACGGTCGGCAGCCCCAGTTGTTCGAAAGTCAGAAACTCGTTCGGAATTCGACGCAATACCATACCGATATGGCCGCGTTGTTTGAACACAGAGACGCGGAATCGCGCTTTGTCACCGAAAGCAAATCCAAAGTCGGTCCCCCCGACTTCCTGTAGTTCCTGCTGATTTCGTTCAGGCGTGATACTTTTCATCAACGCGACTGTATCATCAGGTCCCAGACTTTTTGTTTCGAGCCGGACCATATGCCCGCCGACCCGGACAACTGGCGGCTGGCCGGTGGTGATATGTAAGTCACTCACCTTTTCTTTTACGACCGTCTCCAGCAATTTGTCAATCTGAACCGTTGCCATCCAAAGTACTTTCTGAAAACTCTTTGATTGAAAAGTGAGCGATCACCGCTGAATCACTGGTGATAGAGCCAGTCACGAAACTGTTGATCGTTGTTCGATTTGAGTGATCTCTCTTCTAAAACGATTATCGGCTCGTGTTTTTCTGTGAACAACTCGAGTGAATTAAGAACAAAGTGAAACGAGAATCAATTCAACAATATTAGATAAGATAATTAAGAAATGTATCAATGAAATTGGTCGCAAATTTAACGACTGCAAACCAATTATCCGGTAAACGAACTCAAAATTCAATAAAAGCCCTGAATTAGATCAAATTGTTCTGATGAACGCAGCGGAAGCGTCTGACGGGAATCAAGCCCTCTGCTCCTGCTGAATGTCTCCAATTGAGCCCGTTTTTGTGTTCCTCATCCCTGTCTTACTGGCCCTCTAATCCTTTGGCTAATTTCAAGGCTTCCGAGAGAGTTGTGATCCCCTCGAGTGCTTTATCGGTTGCATCTTCTGCCAGCGATTTCATACCGAACAAACGTGCCTGTCTTCTAATATTTTGAGCGGCTTCACTGCGAAAAGTCATTTCACGTATAGCCGAATTCATCATCATCAGCTCAAACACCGCCTTACGCCCTTTGTAACCAGTGTGTGAACAAGTGTTGCATCCTTTGCCGCGATTATGGATCGCGCTCTCCAGTTGGCTGGCTGTGAGTCCCAGGTACTCCAACTCGCCAGGATCTGGCGTATAACTCTCAACACATTTTCCACAAACAACCCGCACCAGACGCTGTGCCATCACGGCCATAACGCTGGATGCGACGAGGAACGGTTGTACCCCCATGTCGATCAGGCGTGTAATAGATCCGGGCGCATCGTTCGTATGTAGCGTACTGAATACCAAGTGTCCTGTCAAAGATGCTTGGATTGCCATCTCAGCAGTTTCTTTATCGCGAATTTCTCCCACGAGGATCACATTGGGTGCCTGTCGCAACATCGCACGAATAATACGGGAGAAATCCAAGCCGATGTGGTGCTTTACTTCGACCTGATTGATGCCGGGAAGATAATACTCGACGGGATCTTCAGCGGTAATAATCTTTCGGTCCGGCCGGTTCAGCTCACCCAGAGCACTGTACAAAGTGGTAGTCTTACCACTTCCTGTCGGGCCAGTCACTAGAAAGATTCCGTTGGGTCTTCGAATAATTGTCTGGAAGCGGCGATAGTTTTCTTCCGAGAATCCCAGGTTTCGAATCCCCACTTTGATATTATCCCGGTCTAGAATACGCATGACGACCGCCTGGCCATGGTTGGTTGGGAGAATACTCACACGCAAGTCGAAGTCTTTCCCTCCAAATGAGGTCTTGATACGACCATCCTGAGGGCGGCGTTTTTCGGCGATATCCATCGAAGCCATAATTTTGAAACGTGAGACCAGCGCCATCAATAAACGCCGCGGGGGGCTGTCGCGTTCAATTAACACACCGTCAATTCGATAACGAATTCGGATTCGGTCTTCAAACGGTTCGACGTGGATATCGCTGGCCCGCATATTCACGGCTTCGCTGATGATCAGGTTGGCCAGTCGAATTACCGGGGCGCTCTCATCTTCTTCAGCAACCGTACTGGTTGTCGCCAATTCTGTGGCTGTAATGTCAATCTGCGTTTCGGTGAACTCTTTCAACATCGTATCGACCGACTCGGTTTCACTCTGGCCGTAATGCCGGTTGATCGCAGCCTGAATCGATTCAATGGGCGCCATGACCACATCGATATCTCGATTGATAATAAACCGCAATTTGTCCAGAACCTCATATTTCATAGGGTCATGCAGGGCAATCTGCAGAGAGTCGCCTTTCATTCCCACGGGAATGACCGTGTTTTCACGTGCCATCGATTCGGGAACCAGCTCAATCACAGATTGGGGAATCTCAAGCGAATCGAGTTCGACGAAATCATATCCGTACATGGAGGCCTGGGCCTGGGCGATGACTTCAGCTCCGACATAACCTAGCTTGACCAGTGCTTCACCAGGAGAAATTCCCATAGAATTGGCCATACTTGAGGCTTCATCGATCTGGGCGGGGCCCAGGAACCCATCATCTACTAACTGTTGCATCCAATCGTCGGCCATTCAATTTCTCCACGGAATAGAAATCAGTTCTCACCTGAAAGTATCCTTTTTTCCCATATCAAAGGGGGGGATTCAATGCTCAGGTTCAAACTGGTTTATGAAAAATCTATGAACTGAAGGCAGTTTTCCGCCTGTCAGTCAGCTCATCCTGCAACTGAAATTATTCACCATCCCTCCGCAACAGAGTTGACTGATCTCTGGTTTTTTAATGATCCATTGGGAATAAGGACTTAAGATGTGTCGTGCAAGAATTGCCTATTTTTAATTTTGAGGTAGATTCGGTAGAGTGTCAAGGATGTAAATCGCTATACAAAAAATACTTGTGATAGTTTTCTGATTCCGGCTTGCCAGTCAGCGATTTGGTTTGACTCTCTCCGTTCGCGTTTGAAATCAGGGACTGTTTCAAAAATGAAACGAATCCGCCAATTCATGCATGGCTGAAATGGCTGTTTCAATTTGCGACATGGTTGTAAAAGGCCCGGGACTGAGCCGTAACGTTCCCCCGAAATCCAACGATTGAATCGCGCGATGAATGCGTGGGGCACAATGCAGGCCGGCTCGGGTCTGAATGCCAAAATTTTCGTCCAGAATTGATGCAAGTACCTGGGGTTCCACCATTTGATTTATCAGGCTGATTACACCAACACGGCCTTCCAACTGTGAAGGCCCGGGCAGGTCGAAGCCAGGGAGATCTCGCAGACCTTCGATCAGTCGTGCGGTTGATTCCTGCTCGTGCTCACGGATAGTGGAGATGCCTCGTTCCTGCAGATATTCCAGCGAGGCTTTCAATCCAATCAGGCCGGGGGCATTATGATTGCCGGATTCAAACTTGTCGGGCAGAGTCTCTGGTTGTGTCTCTTCCTCGCTTCGGGTTCCGGTCCCCCCTTGCCTGAAGCTGTTGACCTGCTCTGCCAGTTCTGCACGGAGATAAATCAATCCCGTGCCTAACGGCCCGAGCAAACCCTTGTGTCCGGGGCAGGCTAGAAAATCCACGGGCATTTGAGAGACATTGATGGGCAGGTGACCGGCTGTTTGCGCTGCGTCGACCAGAAACAAAACGCCCGCATTGCGTGCGATCTCGCCGACATCATTGACTGGTTGAATACTGCCTGTGACATTGGATGCATGATTGAGAATGATCAGCCGCGTGTTGTCTCGAATCGCTTCACGAAATGCGGCCGCTTCCACCACTCCACTTTCGTTTGCCGGAATGAACGTCGATTCCAGTCCCCAGCGTTCCTTCAGGGTTTGCAGCGGTCTGAGAACTGAATTGTGTTCTACATCGGAGGTCACCACATGATCGCCGGGCTTCAGTACGCCGTGAATAATCGTATTCAGGCTATCCGTTCCATTAAAGGTAAAAGCGATTTCTTCCGGTCGTGCCGCCCCCAGGAGCTCAGCTGCCAACTTGCGACACAGATCGATGTCGGATTGCAGTGCAATCGATTTGTGATACGCACCCCGGCCGATGGGCGCGCCTACATGACGGTTATAATGATCAATGGCGGTATAGACGGATTCTGGCTTGGGGAAACTGGTGGCCGCGTTATCCAGATAAATCAATGGCTGCTCATTCATTTCAAACTAACCAGACTCGAAGTGCGTCAGCCACCAATGGAGTACATCGGGCGGTCCGGCTGAATGAAACGCGCGGTATTGATTTCGTGTCCTTCTTTTTTGGCAGCGATGCTCTCGCGTACTGCTTTCAGGATCTGCTCATCAGGGGTATCGGCGCGGAACAGTGCGCGAATATCGGTCTCATCCAGACTGAATAAGCAGTTGCGAAGTTTGCCGTCTGCGGTCAAACGAAACCGATTGCAGCTCATACAGAAGGGGGCACTGATTGAAGAGATGAATCCAATTCGACCGACGCCATCTTCGAAGACAAAATTGGACGCCGGTGCGCTTTTATCAGCCTGTTTCTCTGGAATGAGTGGCATGATCCCCTGCGCGAGAATTTCCTGGATCTCGTGGGCAAACAACACTTTTTCGCGTTCCCATTGATTGTCTGCATCAAGGGGCATGAATTCGATAAAGCGAATTTCGGCTCCTGTTTCGCGTGCCAGGCGCCCGAAGGGAATGATCTCCTCTTCGGTCAGATTGCGAATGGAAACGGCATTGATTTTCACAGGATCAAAGCCGGCGGCATGCGCTGACTTTATTCCTTCCCGCACTTTTTCATAATCATCGCGGCGGGTGATCTCTTTGAATTTTTCTGCGTTTAACGCATCGAGACTGATATTAATGCGTCGCAGGCCGGCGTCGTATAGCTGCTGTGCGTATTGCGGCAGCAGGATGCCATTGGTGGTGATGCCGATATCCTGGATGCCGGGAATTTCCGCCAGCATCTTCACCAGCTCGGGAACATCTTTTCTGACCAGTGGCTCGCCGCCGGTCAAACGGATTTTGTTCACGCCCAGGGGTACGACCAGACGGACAAAGCGAACGATTTCTTCAAACGACATGATCTTGCTGCGGTGCACAAACTGCACGTCTTCCGAGGGCATACAATAAAAGCAGCGAATGTTACAACGATCGGTAACGCTGATTCGCAGATTATTATGCACGCGTCCGAATGAATCGATTAGCTGATTCTGGTTTTCCATCAATGCCTCTCAGTAAACGCTGTCTTGACGTCTCTCCGTCTGAACGACTTCCGTTTGATTAAATTATAGACAGGATGCAGGAACAGACCGGTCTTTATTTTGCCTCGATTTTTGGATGTTCCCACTCGGTTGTTCCATCGGACCAGTTTTCTTTTTTCCAGATGGGGACAATTTCTTTCAAACGGTCAATGAGAAACCGTCCTGCTTCAAATGCTTCTTTTCGATGCGGTGAACTGACAGCGATGGCCACGCTGATTTCTCCCAGTTCGAGACGCCCGACTCGGTGCTCAATTGCGACTGCGTGAATGGCCCATTGATCGCGCGCCTCAGTAATTAGTTGCTGCATCGTTTGCTGTGCCATTTCGGGATAGGCTTCGTAGTCTAACGCAACCGTCTGGCGGCCGGCGGTCATTTCACGAACCGTTCCCATAAACAGGACCACGGCACCACACTGGTTAGAGCGAACCCGCTCGGTGAGCGCTGTGTAATCAATGGGTTGTTCTGTTATTGAAATATAGTCTGGCTTCATCGTACGAAATCGATTTGTTGACTGATCTAAAAATAGGGTACTAGCCGCCGCTGACCGGGGGAAAACAAGCGACCTCCTGTTGTGCATTCAGAGGCTGGTCTTCTCCGGCATAGGCATTATCAACGGCGATCAATAATTGACTGCTCAATGGTTGTAACTGTGGAAACTGCTCTGCCATCGCCTGCCGCAATTGTGCGACGGTCGCCCCCTGTTTCACGGACACCGAGATCAGTTCGCTCTCAGCCAGTTCTTTGGCGCGGGCGAATAATTTGATCTGAATCTGTTGAATGGTCATGAGACTACCAGTTTTTTCTTTTGGGGCTGCAGCGACCGTTCGAGTTCCGGCATCAGTCCATAGGAAAGTGCCAGCAGCTTGATCGGGTGAACGGTTGGAATCCGGGTTTCCTGCTCCATTTGCATTTTGCAACTGCTGCATTCCGTTGCCCCCGCACGCACATGCGTTGTTTTCATATGATCGATCAGCTCCCGACCGATCTGCTTCGATGTTTCAAAGGTTTCCCGGGCAAGCCCGTACGTCCCAGCCATGCCTGAACAACCTTTTTCAATTGTATTCACCCGCAGCTCAGGAATCAAAGCGAGAAGCTCCTTTAGTGCGGACCGGGACGATAATGCCTTGATATGGCAAGGTGTATGGTAGTCCAACTCCAGATCCAGGGGGGCAAGATCAGAGCGTAATTTCTGTGATTCGTGTAGTTGCAACAAGAATTCCCCTGCTTCTCTGACCTGTGATGAAACGACTTCACTGTCTTCCCCCTGCACCAGCATGGGATATTCCTGCTTGAGACAAATGGCGGCAGCCGGTTCAAGACAGAGTATCTGATGTCCTTCTCTAGCAAATTCGCTGAGAATTTTCAGATTCTCTTCTGCGACACTCCGTGCTGCGATTAAGTCACCCGCAGAAACCATTGCCATGCCCGATGTCAGCTGATTGGGGGGAACAAAAACGGGAATCTGATTGTGCTGCAAAATATTCAGGAATGCATGGGCTAGTTCCGGATCGTGATAGTTGGCGTAATAATCGACGAAAACGATGACAAGATTGGGATCACTGCCGGGGCGAGGCCGTTTCGTGAGTTTCCGGGGAATGGATCGTAAAAAGGAACGTCGTGAAAACAGAGGCAGCTTTCGATTGCGATGGATGCCCATCATTTTTTCCATGACCCAGCGTGCCGAGGAATTATTAATCGCCCAGTTGGCCGCCATGGAGAGCGTACTCCCGAGCGCACCAAACGAATGGGCGCGGGATAAGATCCAGTCGGTATGATCCAACCCCTTGGTTGAGACATAAGCGGCTTTGGCTTCAATCGCCATCTGGGGAATATTGACCGTCGAAGGGCAGTCCAGCTGACATTGTTTGCAGTTGAAGCAGGTGTCGGCCAGTTTTTTGGTTTCTTCAGACGACAGCTCATTGGGGTGAATCGCACCGGACAGCAGACCGCGAAACAGGTTTGCTTTCGCGCGCGGGCTCGCTTCTTCGTTTGGTTCAATCCGAAACACGGGGCACATCCGCGAACTGGGGTCTTGCCGGCGACAGGAGCCACAGCCATTACAGCGGGCGGCTTCGGTTTGCAGTTCCTGAGGCGTCCAGTTGAGTTGCAGATCAATCAGTTCGGGAAATTTTTCGGGGACCGGCCGGAGATGTCTGATCGTGACGTGGGGATCGTCATTAATAATCTTTCCGGGATTCAGCAGATTATGTGGGTCGAAGATATCTTTGACTTGGCGGAACACGCGATAGAGATCACCGTACTGCGAGCGAATGAATGCGGTTCGTGCCAGGCCGTCTCCGTGTTCCCCGCTGATGGTGCCGTTGACTGAGAAGACCGTCTGATATAGATCCCGGGCGATGCTCTCCAGAATGGGTGCATTCTGATCTGTCAACGCAGGCAAAAAAGGCCGCAGGTGCATTTGCCCTGACGCTGCATGTGCATAGAGGGTCGCGGTGACCTGATGCCGTTGAAACACTTTCTGGGCTTTCTGAGAAAATTCATACAAGCACTCCGGTGGGATGGCGATATCTTCCACAAATGGTTGTGGCCGAGATTCACCGGGCAAGCGGCTCAGCGAGGGTACTACTTTTTGTGGCAGTGACCAGAGGAAATCGACTTCATCCGCCTGGTGTGTTTCCATCGCGACCACCACACGGGAATTGATGTTCTTCACAGCCAGGGTGACATTGTGCAAACGTTTTTGGACCTGCGAATCGCTGAAGCCGACCTGTTCCACCAGAATCGCTGCTTCCGCTGCAGGTGAGATCAGAGAGGCAAAGCGAGGGTCTGCTTCTCGGGCCAAAGAGAGTAGTCGACGATCGAGCAAATCACAGGCGGAAGGCTGTTCGTGAATAATCGTCTGGACGGCTTTAATAGCGGAGGCCAGATCGCCAAACAGCAGCAGCACCACGCCACGATGGGCGGGCAATGGAGAGACGTGCAGGACGGCTGAAGAAAACAGTGCGAGCGTGCCCTCAGAACCAACCAGCAAGCGGGCCAGATTCAAATGATGTCGCGACTTGATGCCTTTCAAAAAGTAACCACTGCAATTGGGAATGCGGGACTGTTGTTTTTCCTGAATCAACTGTGCGTGATCGGAGAGTAGTTTGGAGAGCTTACTGAGTACGGTTCGTTTGACCTGATCGCTGCGGTTATCGGGAGATAGCTCTCCTAAGAGTGAGGTCGCGGGACTTGCAGGCAATGGTTGACTGAGAATCGACAGACTTTCGTTTCCTACCTCAAAGCAGGTCCCGTCTGCCATCACGATTTCGATCTGGTTCACATGATCGCGGGTCGAGCCGACACGAATGGCGCGTGAACCAGCCGCATCGATGGCGAGCATGCTGCCCAGCGTGGTGACTTCGGTATTGGAAGGGTCTGGTGGAAAGTAGAGACCGCGTGACTTTAGATAACGATTCAGCCGGGCATGCACCACTCCGGGTTGAACCCTTACCTGATTGTCTTCCATCAATTCGAAGTTGGTCAGATACCGCGAACAATCGACAACAATTCCACTGCCGATGGCATCGCCTACCAGACCGGTGCCCGCACCCCGGGGAATGAGGGGCACATTCATTTCTGTCGCGTACCGGGCAATCGCGATCAAATCGTTTCGTTCACGGGGATATGCGACGCATAAGGGAGGTACCTGATACAGACTGGCATCACTGGCATAAATCGACAACGCCACCGGATCGCATCGCACATCACCTGCAATCAGGCTCGAAAGATCTTCTGCGATTCGTTGCTGTTGACGGTCCAAAGTTACTGGCTCTCAGGCTGAAATTCGTGCATGCGATTTTGTGAGGCTTGGGTTCATCGCTATTGTACGCGATTGAAGTGCAGGGTTTGAACAGTCAATCCACTGAATCAGACTTCTGAGGCGTAATTCAGGAACTTCTATGAAAGAACCCGTATAATTCGAGCATTCCTTAATCTTACCGAAAACTGCCTGTTCGCAGCGGCTTCACCAGATGGACATCAGACTATGGTTGTCCTGCCGATGATTTTCCGAACCCGGACGTATCACGCGTCTGTTTTGACAGCCATTCACACGCGGGCTGGGGTAAGCCTTCATGGCCTCCTTCAAAAATGGTTACCCGTGCCTTCCCGGAATTGCGTCGTAAATGAATGTCACGACCGTAGGTTTCATCGGTGACTTCATCGCTCGGCTGTGGCATTTTCAATTTACCGTGATCCCAGAGCTGTTGCATTTCCTTTTTGGAAACGGGCGTGGTCTGGTTCTTCTCGGCCAGTGCGTTGAAGGCATTCAACGTATGTGCGAACGGAACAGACCCCGTTTTTCCATCGGTCACACCCGCATTGAGGTCGAGCGGCAGATCCGTTGCATTCGCGATCCAAAACAGGGGAGAACGGTCGCGGTATTCCGCATCCACTTTCCTAGAGGCGCCCGGTTTCTCTGTCAGTGATTTGAGAATCATACGTGCGTAGTTCTGCGGTTTGCCGTCTTTGACGTGAAAGTGATACCAGGCTGCCAGATCACTGATGCCGACCCAGGCTGACGCTGCCGAAAAACGATCGGGATGATGTCCGGCCATCAGCATCGTCATGTGTCCGCCGCCCGATGACCCTGCCAGATAAATGCGGCTCTGATCGACGTCATAATGTTTGATGACATACTCAATCGCATCCAGAATATCCTGACGGGCCAATTTCGAACCACAGGCTTCGGGTTGTTGATTCACCCCGCGAAAATTCGGGTGCAGATAAATCCAGCCCCGTTGTTGCGCTTCTTTCAACCACTTGGCGTTGTTCTGCTTATAGTTTCCACTCCAGGAATGCAGAAATACAAACAGCGGCGTGGGAGTCGTCTTTGCCGATTGGGGAGCCCAGATCAGGGATGGCTGCAGGCTGCCATCCAGAGTACTTTTGACTTCGATCGGCATCAGAGGAGTCTGTTTTGCCTGCGGTGGTTTTGTTCCCTTTGCTTTTTCAGCAGAGATCAAATGAATCTGACCGGCGCAACACAGTACCAGAACCAAAACGCTCAAACCCCATTTCTTCCACATGAATTCAGACTCCTCAGATTGTTGATGCATCGCGGTGATTATTGTTCTTCTGCTGTTTCCGATTTCTGATCGGCGTATTCAATTCGGCCCCAGAGGTTCCCGCCTACTTTACCATGCTGCCAGGTTCCCGCATAGCGACCTTCAAAGAACATCACACGCGAAGTAAACGCGTTTCCCAATCCGGGAATGGTCAAGTTGGTCAGAGAAATCACAGGAGTATCGCCGGCCCAAAAGACATTCAAGGGCATGGGCACGTTGACGTCGTTCTGGCCGTACTTGATGCGGGCGGTAATCAGCCATTGGTCGCCTTCCAGTTTTTTGACGGAAGCGATTTCATATCGTTCCTCGCGAGGCGGTTTGCCATTGGTCTTCCCGTCAACGGTGAAGTGCCCCACCAGCGTTGCGCCGCTCATCTGCTTTTCAAATTTCTTTTCCAGCATTTCCTGCTGTTTCGCTGCATCATCGCCTGGGGCGGCTGTCGCGGCTCCCAGTGAGAGAAATAAAACGCAGACCGCCATTGAACTTTTCATTAGAAAACTCATCTTTTATGCCTCATAAATTGGTTGTGAATTTTCAGAGCGAACGGAATTCGCTACGATACCTTCATCCTACACTATTTCAGTTTACAGGTGAATCATACGGTAGAATAATGACAAATTCCGATCATCCCTCTCAGCCCGCTGGCTCACACTTGGGAGCTCTGCCCGCACCGGGGACTCCCCCTGATCATAGCATCTTAACTCCCGCTTTTAAAAAGCTTTGCGATGTGATTGCCCGCCTGCGTTCGCCTGAAGGCTGCCCCTGGGACCGGGAACAGACACTGGAATCAATCAAGCCGTATACTCTGGAAGAGACCTACGAACTGCTGGAGGCCATCGATTCCGGCGATGATCAGCATATTATCGAAGAGCTGGGCGACTTATTGCTGCAGATTGTTCTCGATTCTCAAATCGCCGCCGACGAAGGCCGCTTCGATTTAACGCACGTGGTTGATCGTCTGACGCAAAAAATGATCGAACGGCATCCGCATGTCTTTGGGGACGTGAACGCGGAAACTCCCGCCGAGGTGCGCAAGAACTGGGATCAAATCAAGGAGCAGGAAAAGCAAAGGCGTTCCATCTTTGATGGCCTGCCAACAGCGTTGCCTGCTTTGGCCCGTGCGGCACGCGTGGCTGAGAAAGCAGCCAAGGTGGGCTATGACTTTCCGCATCGCGATATGCTGTTTGATAAGTTGCGCGAGGAGATTCAGGAACTGGCAGACGAAATTTATCCTGGGGGTAAGATCCCCGATACGCCGGCCACGGTGGAGGCCGATGTCATTGCGGATACGGAACTCAACGATCCGGAACTGCGCTTACGTGTCGAAGGTGAATTGGGTGACATTCTGTTTGTGGTCGCCAACATCGCCCGGCGCTGGAAAATCAATCCGGAAGAAGCGCTGCGGAAAAGTAATCGGAAGTTTCAAAAACGCGTCGAGAAGATCGAACAGGAACTGGAGCGTGCCGGTCGTTCGATCCAGGAAGCGTCCTTACAGGAAATGGAAGAGATCTATCAGTCCGTCAAGCAGCAGGAACGACAGAACTCTTCGCAGCCCTGATGGGTTTGCTGCTAAAACGGTAAGTCGGTGCCCAGATCTTCTTCGAGGGCGAGTTCATATACCTTAACGGCCATCGCGACATCTTCCACTGCCAGGCCGACGGATTTGAATAAGGTGACCTGATCATCGGTGGCGCGGCCTGTTTGACGTTCGGCGACGATCTCGCACAGGTTATGCATCAGCCGCCAGTCCGTGATGCCTTCTTCGACAGGCTGGATGAAATCTCCGGCTTCATTTTTACACTGGTCGATATCATCACAGACAATCACATCCGCGCGTTTGATGGTGGTGCGGTCGATTTCGCGTCGTGTACGGTGGTTCGAGCCGATCACATTCAGATGGGTGCCTTCATCGAGTACGCGACCATCAAAGAGCGGAGCTTTACTGGTAGTGGCGCAGATCACGATGTCTTTTTCGGCCGCGGTTTCATCAGGAGAATGCGAGGCGGAGACTTCAACGTCACAAAGTTCGGTCATTTCTTCGGCGAAACGGCTGCACTTCTCATGATCGCGTGAATAGACAGAGACAAATTCGATCTTCCGTGTCAAGCAGACCGCCTGTAATTGCGTGCGTGCTTGCAGGCCGGCTCCAAACAGTCCCACAACTTTGGAATCGGGGCGGGCCATGTATTCTGTAGCGACGGCACTGGCGGCGCCCGTACGGAGTTGGCCCAGGAAATCGCCTTCGATTAACGCGCGCATCTCGCCGCTTTCCTGATCGTAAATGGCGACATGGAACTGCGCACCCTCTTTGGTTGTTGTATACGCTTTCCAGCCAACATAGTGCAAATATTCGTTGGCGGCTGACATGGTATGCAGCATGATACCTGGAGCCCGCACGCGTTGCCGGGGAACATTGATGGCGCGACCGGAGGCAAGTTCTTTGAAGACTTTATGTGTAATGAGGATGGATTTCTCCATATCCATCACAGAACGAACATCATCCTCAGTAATATATAAAGCCGCCATAAACGGTTACCTTTTTCCTCAGTGAATCAGGACTGTTGCAAAATAAAGAATAGACAGACAAAGAATTTAGACTCAGATCAAACATCAAAAGATGTTTCGGTCCTCTTTCTACACGCTAACGAGAAACCAGTTGATATACAATACCAGTATCAATCTGATAGTAACCGACGGCTAATGCAACGTGCGAAGCGACTGTGTTGGACTCTTCGACGTGCCATTCGAGCTTGGTAATCAGTTCGTCCTGCAGGCGGCGCGCGATTTCCAGCAAGAGTGATTGTCCGTAACCTTTGGAACGTTCATCCTCTTTGACGAAGACATCTGTCAGTCCGATCACCCGTTCTTCCCATTTGGGGATATATAAATCCAGGCCGATGACGGTCGCAGATGCAATCGCGCCTTCACCCGTTTTGGGGACGAGCTGGAAATGCAGCGTTTCCAGTCTTCCCAGCCGGGTTAGCCACCACCAGTTGGGAGCCTGAAAATCATCGGAAATCGTCAACTGCATTTTACGTCGAATATTGACCAAATGAAATTTGATCGGCGGTTTCGGGCCGAGCAGATCACGTTGGTAAATCCGGATTGATCTGGTAGCATCATAGCCGATCGATTCAAAAAACGGAGCCGCCAGCGGGTCGGACAGCAGGAAGCCAGAGGGGCGAGTCCCTCCATAAAGGCCAACCAGATATGGGGAGAGCAACCCCGATGGGCCAGCGGTGATATTCACGGCACCTTTAGACTTGAGATATTCTTCAGCCCGCAGAACGAGTTCACGGCCGATGCCGCGTCTGCGAAAATTGGGATGAACAATGACAGCGCAGACGACGCCTTGGGAGTAATCGAGTGCCGATTCCTCTTCGTTGGGGCCGAATCCTGCCAGCACAAAGCCGACGGCTTCATCATTCTCTACCGCAACGATCAATCCGTTGGGATCGAAATAGGGTTGTGAGAAGATCAAAACTTCAAAGGCATCGATGCTGAGACATTCCGCGGCTCCTCTTCCCAGTCCTGCAGCATGCCATAATTTCAACAGCTGCGGTGGATCAGTATTATGAAACGCGCGAAACTCAGTCACAAAGTACTCTCACAAAATGTGAACGGGACTTAGAATCTGTTTTTGAAAGTAATCATAAAGAAAGCCCCCTTAAATTCGTAAGAGGGCTTTCCGTGTTCTTACTTGACTTTTTTGACAGCATCAATGATCGCAGCAGCCGTCAGACCGTATTTGTCCAGCAATCCCTGAGGATCGCCACTTTCGGCAAAACAATCGCCGACATTGACATAGGCCATGGGGACTGGCGTGGTTTGAGAAACGACCATCGAAACAGCCGAACCCAATCCGCCGTGAGCCAGATGTTCTTCTGCAACAACGATCGCACCGGTCTCTTTGGCTGCTTTCTGAATTGCATCCGCGTCGATCGGTTTAACAGTGTGCATATCAATCACACGGGCACTGATGCCTTCTTCTGCCAGTTTGGTCGCAGCATCAATGGCGCCGGCAACCATCAGTCCATTGGCAATAATGGTCACATCGTCGCCTTCTCGCACAGTGTTGGCTTTACCGATTTCGAAGGTATCTCCTTCGGAATAGATTTCTGCTACGTTTGGCCGACCCAGTCTGAGGTAGACAGGACCTTCATGTTCGATCATCGCGGCGGTTGCGGCTTTAGTCGAAACCGCATCAGCGGTCACGATTACGGATACACCCGGCAGGCTGCAAGCTAGTGAGACGTCTTCAATTCCCATCTGCGAAGGACCATCTTCACCAATCGAAATTCCGGCGTGTGTCCCTACGAGCTTGACATTCATGCCGGGAAACGCGATCGACATTCTGATCTGATCGTAAGCATTGCATAACAGGAACGCGGCAAAGCTGGCCACGACAGGGATGTGGCCGGTTGAAGCCAGGCCACCGGCAACGCTGACCATGTTACTTTCAGCAATGCCGACATTGAAACCACGTTCGGGGTAGGCTTTCGCAAAGACTTCCGTACGTGTTGAGTTTCCGACGTCACCATCAACGGTCACAATTTGAGGGTATTTGTCCCCCAGTTCTTTTAATGCATCACCAAACGCATCGCGTGTGGCTTGTCCGACTTTCAATCCACTGATTTCACCTAAATACATAATGATATGTCTCTTTTGTCTGTGTGTTGGACTTTTTAGATATTGATTTGACTCGAGCTGCTATCAGGTTTTCTCAGTTTCGAACTGAGAATCAGGAGCAGGTCCTAACTGAGTAACGCAAGTGCTTTTTCTGCCAACTCTGGCGAAAGCGGTTTGCCGTGATAGTTGGTATCTCCGGCTGCTTCGAGTACTGGCAAAATCCCATACCCTTTTTTGGTCTTCGAAATAATTGCTTTGGGACGATCGGTCACTTTCGCTGCGATTTCCAACGCTTCAACAACCGATTCCTGGCAGTTACCATCGATGGTTTGAGTGTGCCAGCCAAACGCGGCAATTTTTTCTTCGAAGGAACCCAGATCGAGTACTTCTGAGGTGGCTCCGGTTTGCTGATAGCCATTCTGGTCGATGATGGCAGTCAGGTTGCCCAGTCTGTATTTTTCAGCGGCACCCAGAGCTTCCCAAACCTGGCCTTCGCCCATTTCGCCATCGCCAATCACGACGAAGACATTGGAGCCGTTTTTATTCAAACGTGCGCCGAGAGCCTGGCCGATTCCCAATGAAAGTCCCTGTCCCAGAGAGCCGGTGGAGGCTTCAATACCGGGAAGGCGTTTCATGTTCGGGTGACCTTCAAACGGGCTCCCCAGTTTACGAAGCGACATCACGTCTTCTGTTGAGAAGTAGCCTGCTTCTGCCATCGCGGCGTACAGCACAGGCACGGCGTGGCCTTTGCTCAAGATGAAACGATCGCGGGCGTCCCAGGTCGGGTTTTGGGGATCATATTTCATGAATCCACCAAACCAGAGTGCGTTCACCACTTCCACAGCAGACAGGCTGCTACTGGGGTGTCCGCTACCGGCTTCGGTCGTCATACGGATGATCAGACGGCGAAGGACTTTCCCTTTTTCCTTCAATTCTTCCATTGATAAGGCATTTGCTTGAGCAGCCACTTTGTTTCCTTCAATTTCTTCTAAACAAACAAATAAATTTGCCACGCTCTCTACGATGATCCATCAATAATCTTTTACGTGTTGACTTCAACATGACTGATAGATGGGTGCGACCTGATATGGTACGCATGAATCCGAGCAGTGACAGCATTCCGGCGCCACCAGGCGCAACTTAAGCGCGTCAATTTCTAAGGGTATGCTAACGAGCAAACCTTCCAGCGACAACCATCCCGGCAATAGAAACCGTTTTGTCTCAGGGGAAAAACGCCCTGCCTCGCTCCTTTTTTTACTAAATTCACCGATCTCTCAAAAAAGTTTCATACCTGAGTGCTTTGATCTGCGTTTCTCTCAAAATACACAACTGTTTACAGAAAGAGTCTTTAAAGCCCGTTCTGCATGAGCAATAATGGGAAAAGGCGTTTCAGAATGTCCTTTATTTATCTTTGAGTTGATTGAGGCTCCCCACTGATGGAAGAAAGCCCTTTTACCGATCAGGAATTACTGGCTTATCTGGATGAATCACTCTCTATCGAGTTGATGTCTGAGATCGAAGCCACATTGAGGCACTCCGATGCGCTGCGCGTGCGTCTTGCCAGTCTGTCTCGTCAGCGGAATGAAGGCGTGCATTCAGTGGGTGAAATCTGGAGACGCAATCGTCTGAGTTGCCCCTCGCGAAGCCAATTGGGAGGGTATTTACTCGAAACGCTGTCTCCCGACTATCTGAGTTATGTCGAGTTCCATCTGAATCAGACCGGCTGCCGGTATTGTTCGGCGAATCTGGAAGACCTCAAAGCCGGCTTATCAAAAGCCTCAAATGAGACGGAACGCCGGCGACAGAAATATTTTCAGTCGTCCGCCGGATATCTATCGGCGAAAGAGGAAGACTGACTGAATCGTCGACTTGCCTTAGTCGAGTGGCCCGGATTCAAAATCGGATTCGTTGACCCATCCCGCTTTCGGCGCATCGCCTTTTTTGTACCGCTGGTAGAAATTACGCGTGCGGGGATCTGAGTACTGATATTTCTCAAACACAGAACCATTGCCCAGAACGCGCGGGTCTTTCTGTGCGGTCAGCTCGGCGTGCATTTGTTCTTTCAGCGCATGCTTGACGGCCTGATATTTTGGCAATGCAGCCAGATTCTGCATACATTCCGGGTCGTCCTGAATTGAGTAGAGTTCTTCCGCAGTCCGTTTGCCGAATGCCCACTGCCAGAACTGTTCCTGTTTTCCGTCGCGGCGGAGTTCCAGAATCGCCGTCTTGGTCGGACTGCCGTCACAATTCAAATATCCGGTTTCGGGATTGCCGGCAGGCCAGCGTCCCGGTTCATCATTCTTCAGATACAGCATGCCGTCTTTGACAATGCCACGAATCGGATAACCCCAGTCATGCGGTCTGCCGATATCGTGGCGTTCTTTGCCGATGAGCACATGATCGCGTTTTGGATTCACGATTCCCGATTTGTCTGATTCAAAAATGTCGGTCAGGCTGCGTCCCGCCGCGGGTTGCATGCCCGTCTGTTCCCACTTTAATCCGGCGGCTTCAACAAACGTCGGCGCGAAATCGATGAAGCTGACATAATCATCGATCACGCGATCTCCGGTCTTGATGCCCTGCTTCCACATGATCGCCAGCGGCAAATGATTCGAACGTTCGTACTCCTGCCCTTTCACGCGGGGAAACGGCATGCCGTTGTCGGCGGTGACGACAATGATAGTGTTGTCGAGCTGGTTTCGCTCTTCCAGCGATTTGAGCATTCGCACCAGGTGCTGATCGAAGTGTTCAATCTCAAACGCATAATCGAGCATATCATTGCGAATGACTTCGTTATCAGGCCAGTATGAGGGAACGCGGTCGATGTCGGAGATCTTCTTGCCTGCTTTTTTGACGCCGGAACCGTATTCATAACGGCGATGTGGTTCGAGTCCGCCGTACCAGAAACACCAGGCTTGATCCTGCGGGCAGGTTTTCAAGAACTGATCGAAGTTGGCTGCGTAATCGATGGGAGAAATGCCAGTGGCCGGCGGTTTCGCTTTTCGCTGATTGAACGCGGGACCTGCCAGATCACGGCGTTTGCCGTTGGCATCCACGGCGATCCCCGGTGCCCAGCCTTTGGCGGTCTTACCGACAACGTAACCGGCGTCTGCCAGCGCTTCGACATACGTTTTAAATTCGGGAGGGAAAAAGGCCATATGGTTTCCGGCTTCTTTTAACTGCCACGAATTGCGGCCCGTCAGAATGCAGGCCCGCGAAGGAGCGCATTTGGCGTTCGGAGTGTAGGCGTTGGTAAACAGCAGCCCTTCCCGTGCGACCCGGTCGAAGCCCGGCGTCTTGACCCACGAACAGCCGTACGCGCCCATGTGGGGAAAGGAAGCATCGTCGGCGATACAAAACAGAATATTAGGACGACTTGCTTTTGAGGTTGTCGACTCTGCCTGTGTGGTGCGCTCAGAAACCAGCAACACCAAAATGGCACACAGTAGAAAAACAGATTGCTTCTTCATTGCAGCGCGTCCTCAGCAGAAACTTCAAAGGCAAAAATCGGGCTGCATCAGGAGTCAGGCAGCCATTCAACAGAGAACCTTATCTTAAGTCACCGAGAGTGCTGTCACAAGGAGTTTCGCCAAAACGGAGGTAAGATCCGTCCGACCTGCATCCTGCCTTCTGTTCAGTTCCGACTGAATTCCAGCGAGCGTGCACCGGCGAATGGATTGCGCTGTTGTTCGCGTAATTTTGCTTTCAGAAAGCTCAGCAGGAGGTCACTGCGCAGGTCGACATCGTGTTCCTGCAGGATCAGCTGAGAGAGGACCGGCTCCAGATTGATCGTGCCGGCGAGAATGTCACATAGTTTGCCGAGTGTAATTTCACGCTGCAGCATGTGATAATAAATGGGATCATTTGCCTGTTCCAGAAAGATGCTGGCGTATTGTTGCAGTAATTCGAACTGGCGATGTTCGCGTTGAATGACTGGCTGATCGACATAAAAATCGGGTTTCAGTTCGAGAATTGCTGTTCGATACGGGCGATCTGAGTTTTGCAGTGTGACCGATTTCGCGCGGCAGATGCCTTGCAGGAGCAGAGAATAATCGCCCGACTCCAATTGGCAGGGCGCCACAATGGAGGCCAGGCAGACAGACTCAATTTCAGCGGAAGCGTTTTTGTTTGTTCGCGGATCGTAGCTTGTTCGTTTCAGGGAAACAGCGACCAACGCGTCTGCCGCCAAAGCTTCTGCGATCAATTGGCAATCAGCGGCTGCCGTGATTCTCAGTGTGAGCACCGATTCCGGCAGGAGCACACAATTCTCTAATTCCAATACGGGAACAGTTCCCGAAAAGGTTTTAAGATGTTGCTCTAAAGGATCGCTAAATGCTGCCATTGTATATTTCTATACTTCATTCATTGAAAAACAAACCGTGGTCCCACATACTGAGACGCACAACGAAACACGGCTGAGTGGAATCAGATATGCCAGTCAGACTAGCACTCCAATTTGGGAATTGTCACGGAAAATATGGCGAAAAAACAATCACAGTCTGCGAAGACTTCCGGTTATATCGGCTCACTTGATGACAAAAAGAAACATGCCCGCACAATCGCGCGCGGTCTTGCTAAATTATTCCCTGAACCGGAGTGTGCGTTGATTCATGATTCGCCGTTTCAACTGTTGGTAGCGACGATTCTGTCGGCGCAGTGCACTGACGAACGTGTGAATGCGACCACGCCGACGCTGTTCAAGAAATACCCGACCGCCGCCAAACTGGCTGCCAGCAAACAGGCGGATGTCGAAAAGATTGTTTATCCACTTGGTTTCTTCCGCGCCAAAGCAACGAATATCCGCAAGATGGCCCAGGCTTTGACGGATGAATATGCCGGCGAAGTTCCCCGCACGCTCAAAGAGCTGGTGGCGCTGCCCGGCGTGGGACGCAAGACGGCGAACGTGGTTTTAGGCACGGCGTTCGGAATTCCGAGTGGCGTCGTCGTCGACACGCATGTGAAACGCATCTGTAATATCTTCGGTCTCACCGCCAGCAAGAATCCGGAAATCATTGAGCGTGATTTAATCGAAGTCCTGCCCAAAAAAGAATGGATCGCGTTTTCGCATCGTGTGATTCTGCACGGCCGCGCCACCTGTGTGGCTCGAAAGCCGCGCTGCACCGAATGTGCTTTGTTGAAAATTTGTCCGCGAATCGGGTTGAAGCCTCTCAAAGAGTAGAACATCTATGTTACGCAATTCAGAGTACTTGGTACTGTTTCTGAAAACATCCGTCTAAACCGTTGAAAGCCACATCTCTGCGGTTTATGTTTCCTGTATGCAGAACCTATTTTCTACTTCTTCGCAGTTAATGAGAACCCCATGATTCTGACCGGGAAAGAGATTAAAGCACGCCTGGGAAACGATATTGTCATTGAACCTTATCATGAAAAGTATCTGAACCCAAACAGCTATAACCTGTGCCTGCATAACGAGTTGATGGTCTACGAAGAAATCGTGCTGGACATGGCGCGTCCCAATCGTCTGGGAAAATACATCATTCCGGAAGAGGGCATGGTGCTTTACCCGGGCCAACTCTATCTGGGGCGAACCATTGAGCGGACCGAAACACACAATCTGGTGCCGCTGCTCGAAGGTCGGTCTTCGATTGGCCGCCTGGGGATTTCTGTACACGCGACCGCCGGCGTCGGCGATATCGGCTTCTGTGGCTATTGGACGTTGGAAATCACCGTGGCACAGCCGGTTCGCATTTATGCAGGCATTGCGATCTGCCAGATCATTTACAATGTACCGGTTGGCGAAATCGTTGAATACAACAGCGACAAATATCAGAACAACAAAGGTATTCAGCCCAGCCTGTTGTTTAAAGAACTGGACCCGACAGAAACTCGCCAGATGCGACTCTCATTCGGTGAAGAAGAATCGGCGCAATAAAAAGACGTCACCGCAGAAAACGGTAACGTCTTTTTTCATGTCTTTGATCAGAACGCTTAAACGGTCCAGGTATCGCCGGTATTAAACAGCGCTTCCAGGTCCCCTTCTCCGCTGCGTTCGGTCGCGGATTCGACCTGCTGGTAAACCGCATCGTTGTAGGTTGGATGATCAACGCAACGGAAGACGCCCATCGGTTCGGGCATTTCCGGATGACGCATGCTGGCCAGGAGAAACGCCAGGTTCATGTCTTCTGACTTTTCATCGTGGAACAGCAGATCGTCTTCGGTGACTCCTTTACCCAGTTCAACGACTTCCGGTTGATCATGGCTGTTGAGACGAATCCCTTTATCCCGTTCTTTGCCGAAGATCAGCGGCTTGCCATGCTCCAGGTAGATCACGTTCTCTTCTTTTTTGCCTTTCTTGGAAGCAAATTCGAAGGCACCGGAGTTGAACACGTTGCAGTCCTGATAGACTTCAACGAATGCAGATCCTTTGTGCTTGGCAGCGCGTTCGAGTACGCTGCAGAGATGCTTGATGTCGACATCCACCGAACGGGCGGCAAACGTAGCACGGGCACCAATGGCGACCGACAGCGGGTTCAACGGACGATCAACCGAGCCGAACGGCGTACTTTTGGTTTTCGTTCCCATCGGGCTGGTGGGCGAGTATTGCCCTTTGGTCAATCCGTAAATCTGGTTGTTGAACAGAATCACTTTCAAGTCCACGTTACGACGCAGGACGTGCATAAAGTGGTTTCCGCCGATAGACAGCGAATCGCCGTCGCCGGTGATGACCCAGACCTGAAGATCCGGGTTTGCCAGTTTGACCCCGGTAGCGACTGCAGGAGCGCGACCGTGAATACTGTGCATTCCGTAGGTGTCCATGTAATACGGGAAGCGGCTGGAGCAGCCAATGCCCGAGACAAACACGAATTTCTCTTTAGGAATGCCCAGAGTCGGCAGAACCTTCTTCATCTGGGCGAGAATCGAATAATCGCCGCAGCGCGGGCACCAGCGGATTTCCTGATCGCTGGCAAAATCTTTAGGCGAGAGGACAGGCAGTGTGACGTCTACGCTCATTTTTTTCTATCCTTAAACGCAATAACTTGTTTCGTAAAGGGTCATGTTATTTGTAGGAGATCTGATGGAATCGGAAACTATTTCTCTTCAATCATCTCTCTGATTTTCTGTTTAACTTCACTGATCAGGAACGGTTTTCCCTGGACCTTATTCAAGCCGACGGCGTCAGCCAGATAAGTGCCGCGAATAATCATGCGTAATTGCCCGGTATTTAATTCGGGAATCAGAACTTTCTTGTATCGCTTGATCAGATCGCCCAGATTTTTGGGGAACGGATTCAGGTAACGAATGTGGGCGTGGGCCACAGATAAACCTTCCTGAATGGTCTGTTTAACCGCAGTACGAACCGCACCATAGGTTCCCCCCCAACTGATCACCAGCAGATCACCTGATTCAGGTCCTTCCACAGTCTGTTCGGGAATAAAGTCGGCAATCCCCGCAATTTTCTCTGCCCGGAGTGTGGTCATGTACTGGTGATTTTCGGGAGAGTAATTCACGTTGCCGGTCACATCTAATTTTTCCAGACCACCGACACGATGTTCACAGCCGGCCGTGCCGGGCACGACCCACGGACGGGCTTTCTTTTCATCCCGCAAATATGGCATGAATGGTTCATCGCCCTGTTGTTTATTCTCGTGAGAAACTTTGATTGGCTTCAAACTGGAAATTTCAGGAATCTGCCACGGCTCGGCTCCGTTGGCGATATAACCATCGCTGAGCAGCAGTACGGGTGTCATGAATTCGACGGCGATGCGTAATGCTTCTTGTGCCATCTCGAAGCAGTCGGCAGGTGAAGCCGGTGCGACCAGTGGCATGGGACAGTCGCCATTCCGACCAAACATGCACATATACAGGTCGGACTGTTCTGTTTTGGTGGGTAGACCAGTACTGGGACCGCCGCGTTGCACGTCGACGACAACCAGCGGCAATTCCATAATCGCAGCCAGACCCATGCCTTCGCCTTTGAGAGCAATTCCAGGTCCACTGCTGGCAGTAATCGCCAGGTCTCCCGCATAAGAGGCACCCACGACACTGGTAATCGCCGCGATTTCGTCTTCCGCCTGAAATGTGACGACGTCGAAATTTTTCAGTTTGGAAAGCTCGTGCAGAATGTCACTGGCGGGAGTAATCGGATATCCGCCGTAAAAGAGCTGTTTGCCAGCCAGTTTCGCAGCCGTCACAAAACCGAATGCCAGTGCTTCGTTTCCAGTGACCTTACGGTAGTTACCGGGTGGCAGATCAGCGGGGTCGACGCGGTAATGCACGGTGATCGCTTCGGTGGTGAGACCGTAGTTAAAGCCGGCGTGTAATGCTTTGAGGTTTGCGTCTACCAGTTCTGGTTTCTTGGCGAACTTGGTTTTGACCCATTCTTCGGTGGGTGTGGCATCGCGTTGGTAGAGCCAGTAGACCAGCCCCATCGCGAAAAAGTTTTTGCAGCGTTCGGCTTCACGCGGCGAAAGCCCCAACTCCGCGACGGCATCTCGCGTCAGGCTGGTCATCGGAACTTTTTGAACCTGATAGGGCGCCAGTGATTCTTCATCGTCGAGCGGATTACTTTCGTAACCGGCTTTGGAAAGGTTGCTTTTTTCAAAAGCGTCTTCGTTGACAATCAGAGTGCCGCCCCGTTTGAGGTCAGCGATATTAGTTTTCAAGGCAGCCGGGTTCATGGCAACCAGCGTGTCGACTTCATCCCCGGGAGTGAAAATATCACTGCTGGAGAAACAGATCTGAAAACCACTCACGCCGCCCAGTGTGCCGGCGGGTGCGCGAATTTCTGCAGGGAAGTCAGGTAATGTGCTGACGTCATTACCGAACACAGCCGACACATTCGTGAACTGCGTGCCGGCTAACTGCATTCCATCGCCACTATCTCCACAAAAACGAATTACAACAGCATCCAGCTGCTCGCTGAGTTTGCCATTTGCACCAGGCACGTCTGTGGTCGCCATTCTGTTTTTTACTCCCCGGTAGTCGCCTCAATTCAGGCGGTACAGTCTCAGTTGATTGAAAATATAATTGTTTGTTTTGGTGATCGTTGCGCCTGTTTTCCCTTTGACGGAAACTCAGGTCCCGAAGTCTGGCCCTGTTAACTGATAACGGAAAACCAGACAATCAATCACTGAAAATATGAAACCATGGAAAACGCGAGGTGTTCTCTCAGACATGATTCGAGTCACGTTTTACCGTGGCCCGCAAGGAGGGAAAGACGCAGGAGTATTTCACACTTGGTTTTCACAATTTAATGAATCGTTTCGTCTGGAAGGGCGATTCCCTCTCAAACACCATTTTGGAGATTGAGATTCCAGCTTCAGACGTCCGTGTTCTCCACTACTGTTTGTTCACCATTGCTCCGTCAAACGGTAAACTCAACGCAATAGAATTATTCCTTATAATCGGCATTCTTGCAGCAAAATCAACACCTGGAAAGGCCTTAAATAGCACATTCTTCAGTGATTCTCGAGATTTTTTCTCTTCCAAGACACGATTGTCTCAACTTACTGAGATTATAGGCATCGGCGTCTCACATCCAATTAAAAGTCTACATGAATATCCCATTTTAATCGCAATCGATTTTTCAGTTCAATCGGTGGCCGCTGATTTCAACGAAATTCCAAACAAACAGGGAGCAGAAATCGTTTAATTTCTGCTCCCTGGGAAGACACCGAATAAGGGGATTCGGTCATCACATTTTTGTCATCACATAAAAATAATTCATAATGTCGTGAGGTAGTTCCTGTACATCGATATTATTGAAGCCCGCCTCTTCCAGCATCTGGCAGGCGAGTTCTTTGCCCCAGCAGGTTCCCAGCCCCGCTCCACCCTGTGCCAGTGAGACGGTCATGCAGTGCATGGTTGAAATCGTATAAAACATCGGCCCCAGCGGATTATCGATGTTTTGCTCCACATGACTGGATGCAGCAATATCCTGCATCAGGAACGTTCCGCCCGGCTTCAGAGCGGCGTTGACTTCACGTAACACCTTGTCTGGTTTGGCCTGATCGTGAATCACATCAAAGGCAGTGATTAAATCGAAGGAGTTCGCCGCGTTCATTTGCGAAACATCCTGCACCTGAAACGTCACATTCGAGACGCCCCGCTCTGCAGCGAATTTTTGGGCCCGTCCAATCGATTCTTCCGAGATGTCAAAGCCGGTAAAGCGACTGTTGGGATATTTGGCTGCCATTTCGATCAAAGCCAGACCGCTGCCGCAGCCAATGTCCAGCGCATCAATGCCGGCTCTCAGTTTGTCTTCCAGTCCGGGTACCAGTGGTAGAATATGTTCGAACAGACCGCAGACGACCGTATTATAACTATCCTCCGCCATGACTTCATGGAAGCGGGCAAACTCGGAATAGGGAACGCCGCCTCCTTCTTCAAAGCAATTCAGAATTTTGTCTTCGACAGTTCCCAGCACGGAAAACCACTGCATCGTTGTGGCAAAATTATTGGAACCCGCAGCTCGCGTCAAAAGTGCTGCATGCTCTGCGGGTAGAAAATAGGTTTTTAATACCGGGTCGTATTCCACGATTCCGCCAGTGACCATCGCGCCCAGCCATTCGCGAACATAACGTTCATTTAAACCGGCCTGCTCCGCGATTTGTTCGCTGGTGGCGTGTTCCATCTCACTCATAATGTCAAACAGTCTTGCCCGGTGCCCCAGTGAAAGCATCAGCGAGATGGCGCTGTTGTTCACAATCTGCAACAGTTTCTGTCCGAATTCATCCGTGCGTTCCGCATCGATATTCAAATTACAGTTATTACACATCGTTAATCCCTCTCTCCTAAATTAGATCTGGCTTGAACAGCAAATTATATTTCCATAAACAAAGAGGCCCGCTGAACCCGCGTCTGAAGTACTGAGCGTAAAACGCGGCCAAATGTTACCACCTTTTCATCAGAAATCGAAGGATGGTGGACAAATAGTCGTAAGCAGCTTACGACAGACAACTTAGAACCGAGAGGTCTTAATTTCGAACGGAACCTGACACCTGCAGAATAACTCTGCTGCCTTGGACGCTTATTGACGAAACGATGACTCTGGTGGACGAATTGGTTCTTCTGAGCAGTTTCAGTCAGTCCAGGGCGCTGCACGTCTGGGCAAATTCGACGCAGCACGGACAGCGCTACAGCGGGCACAGATCGAAAAGCTCACAGGTACATGCCACCACACACTCTTACTTACAAAAGGCAACACCCTGACTGCTGCGGATAGAAAACAGAAAGTGCTGCAAACATTCCAGCAGATCGTCGATGATCCATCAGCCGCAGAACGACACAAGGCCGAAACCCGCGCAAATCGAACGGTTACAATAGATGTGAATGTATCATCATCCTTTTGCACTCCGGAAAACCAGGAACGACCTGAATCTCACTTACCCTGCTCGCTGTTAGTTCAGAATAATATTCACAGTACCGAACCTGCTTAGCCTTTTTCTGTCTCTACGAATTGGTGATCTGTCTCTACAATGGTTCGATGCTTTGTAAGCATCAAATTTTGAATCATGCAATGAAAAACTGGTTTTACCATTCATCGAAGAGCCGTCCATGATGCATCCGTTATCTCAAGATCAAAATCAAGCGATTGCTAACTCGCTGGATGGTATACGGGCCGCATACAACCAATACAATGTTGAGCCATGCCATTTCACCGGAATCCCAGATGATTTGTCATCTCTTGATTACATTCCCTATGAATTAGGCTTGTCGGGGGAATACGCTGATGGCTCGGTTCCGTTTAGCGTTGCTTGGGGGAACGTGTTAACGACTTCATTTGGTTTCTCGTGGGTGACTGATATGGAATGTGTTGACCCTCGATATTTCGCAGTTCGACACGAAAACCCTGCTGTATTGATTTTTCCATTCTACCGGCTGCTTGAGATCGTTCTGTCGTCGGGCCGTAATGACTCCCCTGCCGAATCTCTCTGGTTCGATACGATTCGATATTTTGATGTTTCTTCAAATGTCCCAGATGGCTGGCATCCGGTTTTTGATGCTGTGGAGTGTCCCGAGAAATCAGGCTGTCCCCCTTCTCTGACCAAGTCGTGCCAGAGACTCATCGATGTAATGCCAGAATTTTATTACATGATGAGCACCTACCCCTATTGCTGGTCACGAGAACAAAAGTGGAAAGAGCTCCAGAATTATGTAGATGAGCTAGTAAACTACCATTGACTTCGCAAGTACTGACTGGCTGCATAACAACGAAAACAACGGCACAGAACAAATCATGAAATCGCGTACTAAAAAAATTGTGTCTATTTCAGGCACGCTAATGCTCTTAGCGATGATGGCGTATGTATGGGTACTCTATTACCCGCAAGCCCTGTTTCAACATTCGCTCACCCATCGAAACATCACAGTTTATTCAGAAACAAAAATTGATTCTCGGTGGAAAAATGTAATCGATCAAAGTCTCTCGCTTATTCAAGATTCTGAGTTGATAGAAACTCAGCCCAAGATCAATGTATTTTTGGTTGCCAATTCAAAATACCGTCGTTTGGAAAGTCTGCTGGCCAGACCGGTCTTGGCAAAGGCTTCACAGAATAATGTCTTTCTGAATGGAGACATCTACTTGAATCGGATACGAATCAGGGGGCCTGTTCTGGAAATGCACCTGATTCGTACGCTAGCTCATGAGATGACACATTGCCTGGAGAATGCGCGTTATGGAATGAGTAGTACAGCTCTGGACTGGAAAAGAGAAGGATATGCCGAGTACATCTCGCACCTTCGAGATCGGACCGCACCTGATTACCGTCTTTCCACACTCCTGGAGCAGTACGAATCACATATTGCTGACTCAGGCAGCAGTTCGGAATGGATGAAAATTTCTGACGGAGTCCTTGTTCCGCCGCTCTATGTCCGCTGGCGTCTGTTGGTCGAATATCTAATGGACGTCAAAGGTATGTCGTATGATCAAATTAGAACGACCAGCGTGTCAGATGCTGAGGTCTATTATGAACTGCGGCAAATGATAAAACAAAAGAACGGGAAGTAGTTCACCATTGATACACGACCACTTCGTAAGGTTCATTGCGAGAGTTGCGAGTATTTTCAGGTATCACAACTCTTGGTAGAGGCTCTCTGTGCAGAACAGACTTTCATTTGTGTACCCGCTGTGATGTGATCGATTTTTCAGGAATTCAAACGGTTTTGTAATTCCACTTTGAGATCGTTGAGCCGCCGACTCATTTCCTGCAATGCCCGTTGATGCCCTGAAAGGTCGGTCTTACCCGCATGTAGACGATCGAGAACAGTGGCTTCGTGCTTGAGAAACTGTTCGCACGCATAAGGAACATCGGCTGCAATCTCAATCGGAATCGTGACGACGCCATTACAATCACCGTGCAGTAAGTCGCCGGGGTTGATCATTAAGCCGCCTACTTGTACGGGAATATTGAGGGATTCAAAATGACAGAATCCGTGGCCGCTCATGGTGCCGTGACTGAAGCAGGGAAAGTCAAGTTTCCGCACATTATCCAGATCACGGGCTGCGCCTGAAGTAATCAAGCCCGCAGCCCCGAACGTCTTGTAAGTCAAACACATCCCATCGCCAAAAGTGGCCCCTGCAGGCGGATGATCCAGATCCTCAAAGACAACAACTGCAGGTCCTGGTAAATCAGCAAAAGACTCCAGTTGTCTGAAAGACAGATTCGGATCGACGTCACTTTTGGAAGCCGGGGCAGACGAACGAAAGGTTGTTGTAACAGCGTAACCCACCATCGGCGCCAGCGCGGGAAAGCAGGCGGTTATCTCCCGGCTCATATAACCCGCGGCGGGCGAACGAACCTCGAATAACTCAATGGCATTACAGATTGTTGGTGTGTCAAAACGTTGCAATTCAGAAAGATCGGGCATCGAATTCATGATGGTTCTCAAAAATTGATTGACAGCAGAAAATGCAATAGATACTATTTATTGATAGAAATATTGTATATTTTAGATGTAAATAGCTTATTTTTACAAATAAATGGTATTTATGGCAACAGATATTCATAATCAAAGTACCCAGCCTGATGATCTTGCCGAGCGGTTACGTGCGCGAATTCAGTCCGAAAGACTGGCCGACGGCGCGTTTTTTATGACCGAAGCGGATCTGGCTGAGGAATATGACGTCTCGCGGACGGTAGCGCGCGAAGCGGTTGGCCGATTAGTGGCGCTCGGATTGCTTGAAGGTCGAAAACGCATCGGTCTGATTGTACGCCGTCCCGACCCGCTACGGCTGCTGAAACTCGGACTGCCGTCGCTCGTCGATTCGCAACAGGACGTTTCTGAGCTGGCGATGCTGCGCTATGTCATCGAAATGGGAGCCATTGATCTGGCAACCCGTAACGGGACCGACGAACAATGTCAGCAACTGTGTGAACTCGCGGATGAATTTGAAGCCGTCATTCGAAAAAAAGAGACCACCCGCATCTCTGAGTTGGATATCGCGTTTCACTCTCACTTATTGCAAATGACCGGATCAAAGCTGATCGCGGGCATGCAGCGCGTCCTAGTGAGTTTTTTTGAATCCGCCTATCACGATTATCAGTCCGACGAAATCAGTGGCGAACGCATGATCTGGGAGCATCAAGAACTGGCAGCCGCGATTCGCGATCGCGACTCCAACCGCGCCCGTACTATGATGCAAATGCAATCCCAGGACTGGCTGATTTCAACGGAAACAAAAGAGAAGCATGAACAGGGCTAATTCCACTTGCATCATCGTCAGCGTTGAGAGAACAATTCACGGTCACCGATGAGAGATAATATTTAATATGGTTCAGATCATATTCTTCAGCAGAACTGAAAACCGCTGGTGGAAACGAATCAGTCGAGTAGGATCATTGATTCTGGTTTTGCTCTACGGGGTTCCGCTGCTCGTCGCGCGCGACATTCATGTCGACCCGCAGCAGGGAAACGACGCTTCCACCGAGGGCCCCGTCAAAACGATCAAACAGGCCATTCGCATCGCGGAACCCGGCGATATGATTCATCTGCAGCCCATAATTTATCATGAATACGCCGGCTTTTATGGCAAAAGTGGCGCACCGGGAAAACCGATCACCCTGGATGGACACGGCGCAACACTGGAAGGTTCCGACCCGCTTGATCCCCGTCAATGGGTGGATAAAGGCGAAGGTTTATTTGAGTGCGACCAACTGCTGCCTCAGTTGAACGATGCCATCATTCAGCGCTGGTTTTTTCTCTGGAACGGTAAGATGGTTCACATGGGGCGGACTTCCAAAGGCCCGAGTGAACCACTCAAACAACCCGAGGCGCTGCAACCGGGCGAATGGACGTTCGTCAAAAACACAGACATCAAAATGCCAAAACCGTCACAGATTTCTGGTACGTTTTATTTAAAACTCCCCCCCGGCCAGAAACTAGACGAGCAAAATATTCGCGTGCCGACGCGCTCTGCCGGTGTGCAGTTCAGTAATTCGGGAACCAGGCACAACGCCCATTTAGTGATCCGCAATTTAACTGCGACACACGCTTATAACGATGGATTTAACATTCACGGACATTGTGAAGATGTGTTGTTCGAGAATATCCGGGCGATTGAGTGTGGCGACGACGGCATCAGCGCGCATGAGACAGCCCAGTATCGCGTCGATGGTTTTGTTTCGATCGGCAACTCGACGGGGATCTGCGATACGGGAGCCAGTGAAACCAGCTACAACCGGGTTCTGATCCGTGACTGTCTTGGTTTCGACCTTTATTTTCTTGATACGGGCCGGTATTCGCTCAGCAATTCGATAGTCCTCTCTTCCGCAGCGAAGACATTGTATCTTACAGGCCGCTCACCTCCCGAACGTCCCTGTTCGCTGAAACTGGATAATGTTTTCATTCGGCGCATGACCGGCAAAAACGAAGTCCGTATTTCAAAAAACTGTCGCTTTGAAGCGCGGCGCGTGACTTTCATGGGGCTCAACTTCCAGGCGACCGGAGGCGCAGTGCAGTTGAATGATTCCATTATCGCCAGCGCGCCAGCTCTGCCCGACTATCCCGCGGTCTATGATTATCTCGCAGCAATCAAGTATCCGCATGAGACGCTGGTTCCTGAAATACTCTTATGGCGCGATGTAAAATGGACCGCTGATCATAATCAGTACGAATTAAAGAGTCTGAGACTCGACAAAACATTTTATAACGCAGACCACTTCGGCCAGTTTCAAAAACAGACAGGTCAGGACGCCCATTCGCGCTGGGTCACACAAGTATTGAATGGTCACACATCTGGTGCTGATCTGGAACAGTTAAAAGACCTCATCATTCCCGAGAGTAAAACAAAAAACAACATATTGAATTCCCTCCTCCCGAAATGGGAGTGAACTGAAACGAAAGAGAAATCATGCTTTCATTAATATCACGGCGCCTGCGATCGACTTCTCTGGTGGGAACTTTGGCATTGGTCATTTACTGCCCGCTTTTTGTTTCCACGTTAATCGCTCAGGACGCCGTTCCCATCAGGCAGAGATCAAAGTCGGCAACGCCGCCTGCTTTGCCTGAGTCGTCCGGACGCGTCTCTGTATCCCGCGGCCCTGAAGTAGAGGAAGCGGTATTTTTTGCCTTCGACGATTACGCGATTCCCTGGCGAGACAATCTGGAATTCACGCCCCTGCAAGCGACAAAACATCCCGCGAACCCGGTGCTCCGTCGCGGTCCGAACGGGGCTCCCGATCATGGGCATGCGATTCTGTATGGCAGCGTAATACACATCAACGGGAAATTTCGCATGTGGTATCTTGGCATGTTCGAAACGGAAGTCAAAAGCGGGCAGGCCCCTGGCTGGTGGCGGCCGATGTGCTACGCCGAAAGTGAGGATGGCATTCATTGGACGAAACCGCAGTTGAATCTCGTTGACTTTAATGGCAATACAAAGAACAACATTTGCCTGATCAAATCTCAGGTTCCTGCCCTGGCAAAAGTGAATGATTTTCTGACAGTCCTTTATGAGCCCCATGACCCCGACCCGCAACGCCGTTATAAATGTGTTTATATCGCGCACCCTCCATTCGATGATGTGCGCGGCGGACGAAGTAAAATTGGACCGAATGAACGCAGATGGGGTGCCTTTATCAGTGCCACCAGCGCCGATGGTCTGACCTGGAATGTGGTCGGCGACCGCCCGATGAATGCCGGCGGCGAACGTTTCGAAGTCTCAGGTTTATATCGCTTCGGAAATTTTTACTACGCGAACGGCCAATTAATTTCTCCCTGGACCTGGCGCATGGATGGTAGTGACGTCGGTCGCGTAATGCTCTCTTATCGTTCCTCCGACTTTGATCACTGGTCTCGCGCAAAAGCACTTTCATTTGCGCGTCCAGGTCAGTTGACGGCCACACCTGTTACCGGTCAGCAAACACACATGGGAGCGGGGTTCTGGAATCGTGGTAATGTATTGGTGGGTCTCTACGGCATGTGGCAGGACGCAGAGAAAAAACCTGCCGATGGGAAATACTGGAACGAAGGTGTTTCAATTGATCTGGGCTTAATCGTCAGTAACGACGGAATTCATTTTCGTGAACCGGTCCCCGACCACAAGGTAATCGCGCGTGGCAGCAAAGGTGAATGGGACGACATCGCATTACTGCAGGGACACGCCTTTGCCAATGTGGGCGATCAAACGATGATGTGGTATTCACACTGGGATACTGGCGGGAAATTGAAGGACATGGAAATTGGTCTCGCGACCATGCGGCGGGACGGCTTCGGGTTTCTCTCGCGCAAAGTACCCGGTTCCGCCGCGCATTTTGTGACCGCACCGTTTGAAACACAGGGTGAGCTGAAATTGTTCGTGAACGTGGAAGGTGTCACACCCGCTGCGCCACTCACTATCGAATTACTCGACGAAAATGACAAACCGCTTCCCGAATTCTCAGGCACCAACGCAGCACAGATCTCCAAAGCCAGCACCCGCAGCCCGGTCATCTGGCCTGCACGGAAACGCAGTGCGATGCCTGATCAGCGAAAGCTCGCGGTACGAGTCAATTATCCCGACCAAGGCAAACCAAAGGTTTTTGCCGTCTACGTGGGAAACTAAAACAACCAGGAGGCATCGAAGGCTCTGGTCTGACTTTTAAATTCCCTGCTTTTTTCTGTCCTGGTAGTCATAAGTGACAAGTATTACTAATCTTAGGGTGAATGAAATGGTTTGTTCCTGCGGGGAGGCAATCGGCCTGATTTCGATTTAGGTTTCGTCTACAGGAGTTCCTCACAAGATTGAAAGCGTCTTTTCTCAACTCGGTTCTTGTACTCTTGCTGGTAGGGCTTCAAAATGAATGGCGCCAATTTCTCTTCCCTTGAAAAGTGAGACGCGCCATGATCAAACATGCTCTGCTGGCTGGTATTCTCTGTTGGGTTTGTCTTCACGCGGCACCCTCGTCTACCGCAGAACGTTTTCTGGTGGAACAGGGGCAGCCGCGCGCGGAAATTATCATTTCCAGCAAACCGCCGCGAACCACACGACTCGCGGCGCAGGAACTGCAGACTTATATCAAAAAAATATCGGGCGCGAAGTTGCAGATTGTGACGGAGCCCAGTGGTACGCAGCCAGTTCACATTTTCATCGGCCGCAGTGCGCATTTGGATCAGCGGGGGATTTCGGACGAGGGGCTGAAGTTTGGCGCGTATCGGATTGTCTCCGGAGAGAACTGGCTGGCGTTAATCGGCGATGATACCGACTTTATTCCCACCGAGCCCTGGCCACGCAATAACAGAGATGTTGTCAACGGGAAAGCACAACAGGCGTGGGATAAGATCACCGGGAAACACTGGGGATACCCACATTCTCAAATGTACAAGCATTACACCGGCCCTACGCAACTGTTCGGCACTCCGAAAGAGCAGCAGCTCGACAAAAACGGAAACGTGAATGTCTGGGGATTTGACGAGCGTGGTTCTTTCAACGCTGTCTGCGGTTTTCTGCGCGGCTTGGGGGTGCGTTGGTATCTGCCGGGCGAGTTGGGCGAGATCGTTCCCACAATGAAAACCATCCCCCTGCCCGTGATTGACGAGAGTGTGCATCCCGACTTTCCCTTGCGGGCCATCAATTATCGGTTTGGTACTTACGGTCGGGAGGCGGCGATGTGGGCCATGCATCTGGGAGTGCGACAACCATTTGGACGGCAGGCAGCGCATGGTCTGGATCATATGACACACAACGCACAGACGTTGAAAGATCATCCTGAATGGTTTGCTTTGTACGGAGGCAAGCGAGATACGCAGCCAGGTAAACGGCTCAATCAACTCTGTTACTCGAATGAAGAACTGTTCCAGGAAGCGGTCCGTTATGCGCGAGCGCAATTCGATCACTATGATATGGACGCCGTTTCGATCATGCCCCCCGATGGCTACACCGCCATCTGCCAGTGCGAAAAATGCAAAGGGAAAGACACTCCCGAACGCGGTTATCGCGGTGCCTTCTCAGATTATGTCTGGGAGTTTGTCAACCGCGTGGCAAAAGAAGTTCGTAAAACGCACCCGGATAAGATGATTTCCAATTGTGCGTACGGAACGTACACGCAGCCGCCGCTCCACATCGACAAGCTTGAGCCGAACGTGCAGGTCATCATTGTCGGCGGCCGTCGTCCTACGAATGCCAACCGCGACGAGATTCGCCAGCTGCGCGCGGACTGGGTCAAGAAGACCGATAACCCGCTCGTGATTTTTGAGAACTATCCTTTTACCGGTCGCGGATTTTATCTGCCCGCTTATATTCCCCGCACGTTAGGCGAAAGCATCAATGAGACCAAAGGCATTTCAAAAGGGGAAGATATCTGGCTCACGATGAACTTTCGCGAGGATGCCGTTGGCTTTAATCACTTTCTGATTTACTTCACCGCGCGGATGTACTGGGGCGGCAAGGATCAGAATGCGGTCGCGATGTTTGATGAATACTGCCGCCTGTTTTACGGACCCGCTGCGAACGAAATGCAGGCATTTTTCAGTTACTGTGAAGCGCACTGGCGCGAAATGGAAAAAGAAGCCGACAAAGCCAGTCGCGCGCTGGAACTGTTTGCGGTTGCGAAAGCGAAAGTCGGTGATAACTCGGTGTATGCCCAACGGGTGCAGTTGATTGATAACTACCTCAACGGACTGCGCAACAAAAGTCAGCAATTGGCACAGAAACGGGGACCGGTGCCCACACTCAGGCTGGTCGGTGATCCCCGGGGTGAAATTGTGATCGACGGGAGGCTCGACGATGCCCTCTGGCAGAAATGTCCCACCGCCTCGACCGGTCGACTGCGCGAACTGCAAACCGGTCAACAGCCCATCTATGGGACTTCGATTAAATCGACGTGGATTGGTGGCAACCTTTATTTCGCGATCCGCTGTGAAGAAGCACCGGGAGAAAAGCCCAATATTACGACTGCGAAAAATGGGGACCAGGCCCTCTGGTACGGCGATGCGATCGAAATTCTACTTGCAACCGAGTCGCACAACTATTATCAGATCGCCGTCAATCCTGCCGGCGCACTGGAGGATCTGGATCGCGGAACCGACAAGAACAACTGGTTCCGCTGGGACTCGCAGGCCGAAGTTGCCACGCAGATCGCCGACGATCACTGGACGGTTGAGATTCGCATCCCCATCGTGCAGGATGAAAACGACCCCCTGCATCAGGTCATCGGGCACAAGCCGACCGTCAGCCTGCCCTGGTTTATCAATGTCTGTCGCCAGCGCATCCGCGAGAACGGCACAGAGTATTCTGCCTTTGCGCCGACGGGGGCCTCAGGTTTTCACAAGCCGCTCAAGTTTGCACACTTTTATCGGGGGCTGTCACATCAGTTTGAAGCGGATCCGAGTGTCACCGATTATCTGATCGCCAACCGGGCTGCGGAGAAATTACTGCGACAGCGCAAAACGAAAGCCGCGCTGACCGCATTCCTCGCCTTAGCAGAACAGAAAAAAATCACAGACTTGCAGAAGGCAAACGCGTTGCAGCAAGCCGCCTTGTGTGCGCGCAATTTGAAGGACTATGAACAGGCTGCTGAAATTGCTGATCAGATTCGCCTGGATGCCGTCAGGAAAACGGTGCAGATGGAGAACCTGCTGGCGCAACGCGAATTCGAAGAGATCATCAATCAGTTCGGTGGAGAGAATTTTGTGGAGTGGCCGTTCTGGCAGAAGGGAGCCGTCGCTTTTGCCCGGGGGCGGGCTTATGTCGGTTTGAAAGCCGGTGAAAAAGCGGAAGCCGATTTAACCACTGCGCTCGAGTTCACGTCTGACAGTCGGCGCCGTACGAGCATTCTGCTCACTATGGCGATCAACCGCGAACGCAATCTGAAGGATGACGACGCTGCACTCGACGCGTATCGAAAGAACTATGAAACGGCGGGACGCGTTGGTTCTTCTGAGCAGTTCCAGTCTATCGAGGGGGCGGCTCGCATTCTGACGCGGCAGGGCAAATATGCTGAGGCACTGGCGGCTTTAGAGCGGGCCAACATCGAAAAACTCAAAGGAGTCTGGCGCGATACGATGCTATTATCCAAAGCCAGAACCTTGGCAGCCGCCGATCAGAAAGCCGCCGCCAGGAAACTGTTCCAGCAGATTCTGGATGACCAGTCCGCCGCCCCACGTTTCAAAACCGAAGCCCGCGAGCAGCTGGAACGATTGCCAGAGAAATAACGATGTCTTCGACGTTCCTATGTGCATTGTCGTAGGGGTAGACCTATGTGTCTACCCGCAGGGTTCGCGTTGATCTGCGTTGTCGTGTTCGAACGATGAAACTAGTCCCAATTGATCGATAAAGAGTCTGTCGATTTTCGCCAGGCGGGTGGGCACACAGGCACCACCCCTACCTTTCAATCACTGTGTCACAGTGAATTAGATTAGAAGCCCAGGCAAGCTGATCCGTGTTTTTTGAAGAGAGTTTCTTTTGTTTTAACTACCACGAAACCACACGAAAATATCAGAGAATGAGTGTGTGAAGTTATTGCATGTTCCTACTGATTTATGCTTGCGTGTGCCACCGTCGGCTTGACCGACGGTGCCGGTTTCGTTCACCCAGACAAGGTGACACAATGAAGTGAGCGGGTCGGTGCTAGCCGCCGGTTTTGTGTCAGGGTTCCTGGTTCAAAAACGGTGGCTAGCGCCATGCCGCTCATGTGTTCGAGGATCGCAAGTCCGTTGTCCAACGTCACAAGAATGAAGCACGCGAATAGATTGAGCTGCTGCAACTAAAGCGAAAAGCGTGAGACGCAGCTTAGTTCGCGGGTTTATAACCGGGATTGGGAACCGGCATTTGCGCTCCGACTTGTTTCAGATGGTCCTGCAACTGTTTCTGAAGCCGCGCGGTGATCTCTGGTTTCTCTGCTGACAGATCATGCGTTTCACTCAGGTCATGAGCCAGATCGTATAACTCGCTGTGATTGTCTTCGTAAAAGTGGATCAGCTTATAGTCGCCCGCCCGGATAGCACTATAGGGGACGCCGATGAAAACATTGTAATGCGGATAATGCCAGTACAACGCTTTACGGTCGAGTGAGGCTGCGGGATCTTTCAACAACCGAACAAGTGAGACGCCATCGACATTTTTATTGTGAGCTGCGTTTCCTTCGGCCCCGGTGATATTGAGCAGCGTCGGATAAAAGTCCATCGTGATGATCGGCTCAGAACAGACAGAGCCGGACTGTGTCACGCCAGGCCAGAGCACGATGGCAGGCACTCGCGTGCCCCCCTCCCAATGCTGTCCTTTTTCCCCGCGCAGGGGAACGTTGCTGCTGGTCTTGCGACAGACACCGCCATTGTCGGATGTAAAGACAATCAGCGTCCGGTCGGCGATGCCGCTCTGTTTCAGCTGTTTACGAACGCGGCCCACTGCTGTATCGACAGACTGAACCATCGCCGCATATTCAGGGTTTTTGTGGTGTTCCCCTTGGGGCAGCTGTTTATATTTCTGTACCAGATCGGGACGTCCCTGGATCGGTGAGTGTACCGAATAAAACGAGAAGTAGAGAAAGAAAGGGTTGTTCTGTTGCTGCTTGATCAGCGTCACTGCTTCATCGGTCAGCCGGTCGGTAAGATAACGCCCTTCGCGCTGTTCGACCGTCAGTCTGCTGTCCCACTTCAGAGCATCGCCACCATAGGGAAAGTGATAACTGCGTGGCAGTCCCCGCTTGGTGCCGGCAATATTAACATCAAAACCGTGATCCTGTGGAAGATTTCCTGCCCCGCCGAGGTGCCATTTGCCGATGTGCAGTGTTTTGTAACCAGCGTCGTGCAATGCTTCGGGAAGACTCGTATATTTTTGATCCAGGTGCTGCTTCCACTCCGGTGGTTTCAATGGAAAATCGCGGTATTGTTTCGCCCAGCCCGGAATCCAGTCAGTCAGATGCGTGCGGGCGGGATACATGCCGGACATCAAGGCGCCGCGTGTGGGCGAGCAGGCATTGCAGGCCGCATAGTTCTGCGTGAATTTCATTCCCTCAGAGGCGAGTCGATTGATATTAGGCGTCTGGTAATAGTCGCTGCCATAACAACCAAGATCCGTCCAGCCCAGATCGTCTACGAGAAAGAAAACCACATTCCACGGACGCTCGGCTGCGTTCGCCGGCGTGTTATAGCTGCCGCCTAACACCAGCAGGATTACGGTTGAACAGACAACACGTTGCAGCAGACCGATCATGGCTATTTCCTCGGGAGAGTAAAATGATCCCCGTTGAGTTTCAGAAGGACTTGAACAGGAAGCCGAGTCATCTATGATAGCAGGACCATGTCGCAGAAGATACGCTTCTGGCCTTTCCCCAATATCTCCTGCTCGCTGCGCTCGGCCCGGATAATATCCGAGCCCATCTGTCGCTTGAGACAGATGGGAAATGAGAATGTTGAGACTTGCTGCTATTGCAGAAATGTAAAGCAAGCCGGTTTCTTAAAAAAATAATCGAGTATTCATTTAATTTCTAGATTTGAGAAAAATGTTCAAAAATGCCATACGGGATTTGATTCAACTTATTCCCCCTTCAAATCATCAATCGAAGGGGGAATATGGACACTTTCTGAATCAGCAATTGGGGGGACCACTCAAGCTACCGGATGATTATATTGATTTCTTGAACCATTATTCCAGCGGTGCTTTTACAGAAGAAGGCTATCCTGCCTGGAAAATCTTGGATCTGGTTACGGATCAGGGCATTTCTTTCTCAAACGATTTCTTGTATGTGGCCAATGAAACCTGCTTATACGCTCCTGAAATTATATCTGCTGTCTACCCGACACTTCCTGGTGCGTTGCCATGGGGATCTTACGACCAGGGTTTAACATTTTACTGGTGGGTTAATGGGGATCCGAACACATGGGAGATCATTGTGGATACTCGTAGTGAACCAATTTGTTACCAGTTATCTATGACTGAGTTTTTAGTCGCGTTTTTTTCAGGGCAATTGCCTGAGCTACTTACGAGTAGTCACATCAGTGAGATCAAAATTGGGTTTATGACCTGGGATGAATTTTATGGTGCAAAGTAAGGTAAAGCGTTTTACAGAGTCAAATATGAGGGTTCCTGAAACCTTAAATCATTTTTTGCGATTCTATCGCTGGGTATCCGTGAACTACTTTTCACGGCCGGACAAGCCGGGCCGTGGCACACGGTGAGTATTCTATGAAGAGTGTTCTCTCTTGTTCCTTTTTGCTACCACGAAAAACACGAAACCTCACGAAAAGATCAGGGAATGAGTGTGCGAAATTATTGAATGTCCCTATTGTATTATGCTTGCGTGTGCCATTGTCGGCGTGTTCGACAGTGCTGGTTTCGTTCACCCAGACAAGGTGATACAAAGAGATGAGCGGCATGGCGCTAGCCACCGTTTTTGAACCAGGAAGCCTAACACAAAAACGGCGGCTAGCGCCGACCCGCTCACATTGAGGGACACAACCAGTGCGCATTGTTCATCTCTTGGTCTGCGTGTCTATTCGATATAACCTTGGTCGGTAGAGGATGCTTAGTGAATTCGCAGCCCTCTTCTGTGTTGGTTCATGTGATCTCTCATTTTCGTCACGATGGAATTTTCTTAATCGGCGTAGTGAGGTCAAGAGGAAGGATAATTTTATCATGCGTCAGAACGCGAGGAAACGGGTGCGAACGTGTTTGAATCAGAGTCGAGAGCGGTTGAATGCGGGCCGAAGTGCGTTGATGCGTCGGGTGCAGATGAGCAGCGTTTTGAAAAATCGCTCTGAAACCAGTCACTTTGATAGTGCTCCTTTTGAACCGATGCAGATTGATTCAACTGAATCTGTACTGTTCTCGCGCGCGACGCAGATCGGAGATCATCTGGAATGCCGCGGTCGCGTCAAGGGAGCTTTGATCAGCGGGAAATTGTTCCGGAAAGAAAATTTCGCCTTGTGAATTTTCTGTTTGGTGATTCCGGGTGAACTGATTTGAATCAATGTGTGGGAAAGTCACATATTGATCTTGTGTACTTGTGGAAAGTGTGAAAGAATCACAGTTCAGGGTTGTCGAACCGCATTCTATTTTGATCAGAGGCACTATGATGGATCAACCAAATCAAAATGAACTGGAAGTACTGCGTCTGTTATGGGAAGACGCGCCGCAAAAACCGGCTGAAATTCAGGCCGCGTTCGGCTGGGACATTGATAACGGCACGTTGCGAAGTGTGCTCGTGGGCATGGTTGAGCGCGGGCTGCTGACGCGAAAACGCGTCGGTCGTGCGTATGTTTATTCGCCTAAGTTGCGACGCGAGACCCATTTCCGTCAGATGGTGCGGCGATTGGCAGAAGTCTTTACCGGCGGGTCCACTGGGCAATTGCTGATGGAACTGGCTGAGAAAGAACGGCTCACTCCCGAAGAACTCAAACAACTGAAGAAAATTGCTAAAAGCGAGAAGTAAACGAGAAATGAATCACGTTCCTGCCGGTCGCATTGCGTTCTGGCTTTGAAAAGGACACGCAGATGCTGAATTCAATTCTAGCTATCGACATCATGATCCGTCTGAGCATAGTCCTGGCGATCGGCTGGCTGGCACTGCGGATTTCAGCGAAACAAAATCCGCGCTGGTCGGTGTTGATTACCCGCTGCATGATTATCGCCGGACTTGGGTTTCCCGTGGTTTATGTCTGTCTGCCTTCAACAACGCTCGCTGTCTTACCAGCACCGTCGACTGTGATCTCGGAAGACGCACAGACAACGTTGCCATCACCTGTCAAAGTAAATCATGAAGTCCAAGAGGAACCGGGACGTCAACCTCTTGCTCCAACAACAAACGTTATCAGTGAACCAGTCATCGTCGAAACAGAATCGCGCTTGCCAGTGCCTGCCTTGCGTGAATCTGAGACGGCGGTGATGGTTCCACAAATTGAAGTCGCCGACCTGCCTGTTGTTGACAGCGACCCCGTCAGCAATATCAGTGAAGCGTCGCCCGATGAGACACTTGTGAAAGATACAACGGCAACAGTCATTCCTCAGAAAACTCCTGCGACCCACTCGACCGTGTCTGGTTTTCAATGGCTTGGGTTCTGTTGGCTTGCGGGATGTATCCTGCTGCTATTGAAAATCGGGTTCCAGATCAGGCAGGCAAAACAGTTACTAAGGACTTCAGTCGCAGCCTCGGAATCGATTCAAGGCGAATGTGAAATGCTGGCGAGGAATCTGTCTCTGCGATCTATTCCCCGCGTCTGTGTTTCCACCGCCATTAATGGTCCTTGCACGGCTGGACTGCTGCGCCCCAGTATCTTCCTGCCGGATTCGTGGAGTGAGTCGCTCTCGGATGAAGAACGCCGTGCAGTCTTGATGCATGAACTTTCCCACATCGCGGGCCAGGATTCGCTGTGGGATTTAGTGTCTCGCATTGTTGCCGCCCTCTGGTGGTTTCATCCGCTGGTCTGGCGACTGACCTCACAACATCGACTGGCGTGTGAACATATGTCTGATGCACGTGCCGCCGATTCGATTGCCGGCTTTAAAGCCTATCGGCAAATGTTGGCGCAATGGACTTTACGTCGGCAGGGCGCAGAATCGAATTCGGCCGTCCTGGCCATGGCAGATCGATCGTTCATGCTGCGAAGACTAAAGTGGCTCGAAGCACCGCGGTCGTTTGAAACTCTGGGACGTGTCCGCCGTACTGCTTTTCTTTTCATTGCGGTGTTGATTTCCTTCAGTGTGGCTTCCATCAAATTCATTCCTCAAGCCGTTGCACAAAAACCTGAGGACGTCGAACAAACACAGAAACCGGAAGACTCGAAACCGATTTCAACGAAACAAGAGGACGTAAAAAAAGAGAACACAGAGAAAATCAAATCAGGGCAACCGGGACGAATCATCCACGTCAAAGCCGTCGATAGCGAAGGTAAACCACTGAAGGATGCCTATCCCCTGCTGGAACAATCGGATCTCTTTGGTCGCGAATTTAAACGCGACAAAGATCGCGTCGGTTATTTTACTTCGCCGATGGTGAGCCGAGACCGCCGCTGGATGCGGGTCGTTGATGGCAGTGGTGATGGACCGATTCTGTTTAGTGACCTGATCGATGTGACGAAGCCGGAACAGGTCACGCAGGAAGGGGCGATTGTCGCCACTTTGCGTCCCGGAATTCGACTGGAAGGACGCCTTGATGAGAGCGTCCCGCGACCGATCAAAAATGGATGCGTTGAATTATACATCAACGAGGGTGAAACACATCGTATTGGCGGGTGGAGCTGGCAGGATACGGCGTTCGTGCAGGAAGACGGGACCTTTGTATTCGAATCACTTCCCGCGGGCGGGCATGTGCAGCTGTTTGCTCTGGTCGACGGGTACCAGTCCATCAGGCGGTCTGAAGAAACTCTGGCTGAGTATCTGAGACTGCAAAACGCCGGCGATGTTTCATTACTGGAAGCGCTCAGCAAAGCTCCGAATGCGTTCCGGCCTCAATTGTTTCCGCTACCCAAAAGACAGGCAAAAACAGAAATCGTATTGCCGTGCACGCGTTCTGCTGCTCTGGATGTGACGGTGTTTTATCCGACGGGTTCCCCAATACGTGGAGCGGATGTGAAATTTAATCCGAGTGGTCTGTTTCTCGGCGGGAAAGAATTTTTTCCGACCCACGAAGTCATGGCCAAGGCATCGCTCGTCAGACATCCAGATCCGACGCAGGTGCAGCGACTACATGACTGGGCCAATTCCACCTTCTTAGAGGCGAAAACCGACTTCAATGGCGTCGCTCAGGTTCGAAATCTGCCGACCCAGGGGCGCCACAAATTTCGTGTCTGGGCCCCTGGGGTAAACATGCCTGCATATCCTACGATCGACACGCCTGCGTATCCCGTGATAGACATCCCGTTTACCAGTCGCTATGCCGAGATTGATTTGTCGGCGGATACAACACTACAGCGCACGATTACGATGGAGAAGTCGTTGCCGACCGTCTTTCACAAAGTGCTTGTGGTTGATGATCAGGGAAAACCACTTCCTGAGATGAAGGTGACAGTAAGTGAAATCACGTTTCAGAACGCACCTGACAACTGGCATGTCTGGTCGAAACAACGATTTGGATCGGTCCCTTCTGGAAAGACTGATGTCAACGGGCAGGTCAGTCTCCGCCTGCCTCTGAGAGTGTATAATCAAACGGTGACCCGGATGCGCGTGATATTGAAAGGCGACATCAGCCAGGACGTCCCGATTTACAAGCACTTGACGGTTCCCCTCGATTCTGACAAGCGAATTTACCTGTTGATCGTTTCCAAACCGCTGTTTAGAGAAATCCAGAACCTACACGATGTGGAAGTAGAAGTTGTGCCCTATGACAAATTTGGCGGTAACTCTTCTCAAAAAGTGATGCAACATTTTCTCAAATCGCCGTCGCTAGTGATACTCAACAAGCTTTTGGAACTGGCAAAGTTTGATGCAGCGACGCCGCTCCGGATTCGAAGACAAATGAATTGGCAGGCGAGAGCCACACGGAACGCAGCGGAGCGGGATGCATTGTTTTTCTCACTGAATCATATGAATTGGGACGAATTGAATAATCGAAAAAAATTAGGACAGGTTTCCTTTCTCCCCATGCCGAGATTTGAGAATCAGCCGAAGACTGCCCGGCAAACAGAAAAGGAGATGCCATCCTATCGTTTGATTCACACTGACCAGGGAGAACGCGTGGTTGTTCTCTGTGATGTACGTTCCAGGCATGCGATCAGGAAAGAGAAACCGAGCGATTTTTCAGCACCGGTTGCGGCGTTCATCTTTAATGTGTTAGATGGTTCGCTGATCCGAATGCTGGGAGGGAAGGGATCTTCAACTGAGAGTGAGAACGGCCCGATACTGATTTGCATGGGAGGCACGGACGACTTTTTCCTTCTCACTACGGAAAAGGAAAATTACGGTCCTTTTGACCAGACCCTGCGCTGGTATCGGATTGGGTTGGAAAACGAACCGGCGTTGACCGTGTACAATCACAAACACGCGATAGGTTGGTCTGGAACATTCAGCCCCTCTTCACCGCTGGCTGAATATGGAGAAGTCGATTATCGATTGAGTAGTGCTCTGTTGAAGGGCAAACCATTTGACCGAACACGTGGTGGCACATTGCCCGATGGGACACAGGTTCCTCGCAAAATGTACTGGGATGGAACTCGTAATCAGTTTATGAGCCCCGTGACGCAGAGTTATGACGGTCAGCCGCTGTACCAGGTTGTGCCGGAAGAGTCAGCCGAGTTCAAACCACTTGATGTCCAATCGGACGACCTCATCGTGGCCGGCGGTCGAACTATTTCTCGGAATTGGCATTCTTGGGACGTTGTGATACCTGCCGGGAAAACCGCTCAACTGCGATTGTTTTCTGTCGATGAAACAGGGAAGGAATCGGTTGAAACAGAACTTCAGACTCAAGACTTGTCTGCAGGCGTGCATAGTCTACGGATCAGGTTTAGATACAGTGGCCAGTTCAGATTCAACAAACAGAATGAACAAGTCACTGAGATTGATATGCGCGTTGATGAGTTGAAGCCAAAAGAGGTTACCATTCCCTACGTTCAAACGGACAGCGTTCCCTCCGTCAAAAATAAACCAGTGGTTCGCACATCGAAAACGACTTTGGATTTGCTCCACCGCGAAACGGTTCAGAGCAAACAGCGGCTCGTCTGGCGGGTGGAACTCAAATCCGATTGAGGTTTGTACGGATCCATTTACTAACAACTTGCAAAATCGGGGTGAAAATTTCAATCCGATGCACGCTTTGTTACGTTCTCACAGAGAAGACGGCATTCAAATGGTTCAATCCATGGATTACCTGATTGATCTTTTCTGAAGAGACAATTCCGATGAAACTCCTGTTAATCATTCTTCTGATCACCTTTGTGGCTTTGTGGCTGGTGAATATGATACTGGGGCGGATCTGGGGATTTTATGAACCGTTTGAGTGGTCGTCTGGTGGGAAATCAAATTTTGTCTCAGAACTTGCAATGCTTGTGTTTTTCTCCAGTTGTCTTCTGGGGATGGCCTTGAATTCTGAACTTTTGCCAATTTGTTTTACTTTTGCGGTTCCTGCCTGGCTGATCGGATTTATGTCGCAGGAACGAGCTCGGAAACGATTCCAGCTCAAAGAATCAGAATTGTATGAGGCAAACAAAAAAGAGCATCCCGGCATTTTCGACAGTCTGCCACCGGAGAATCTCGACGACTTTGATGATGAGATTTTCGATCTATATGATGCCGGGATCGCGACTTACCTGGGAACGATCAGCCGGGGTGACTTGCAGATTCTCATCAGTCGTTTTGAACTTGATGGAGAACAGGGGCCTAATGATATTTTTGTTTTCTATGAAATGGTCGAACTGGCTAAAGAAACTGGGATTTCGGATGAGCTGGAGGCTCTGCTCTATCAGGCACTGGAAAAACGTGATGCGCTCTATCTGCGGTGGCTTCCTCAGCTAAGCAGCCTCAACTCACAAAGGGAGGCAGATTGCGATTCGGTTGGTTCCATTTGATCCGACCGAGCAGCAGGTTTCCTTTTGCTCCATCGCGAGGCAGCCATTCGCCGACGGTGACGCAGGACTCCGCCGGACTGAGGTTCGTGACATCGAAGTTGCCCATCAGCGCGACCTTGTTGGGATCATTCACGCCGTCACCCACCAGCGGCAAGACCACGCGTTCTGTTTCGCGAATCAGACACAATTTCTCTGGATCGACTTGCGCGACCCACAACGGCGAACGCCAGCGGATCACGTTTTTGTTCGTCGCATCTTTGCGTGTATAAACCAGAAATAGACCGTCGGAATGGGTGAGCCAGTGCTGTTGAGTGGTCGACATGCCGATCGGCGTACCATCGTCAAACGCCCACGCCGTTTTTCGATTGTAATTCAAACCATCGAGGCTGGCGGCGACATAGCCGTGCCCATCTTCGGCACGGATCGTCATGAAGAACTGATTCTGGAAACGGGTGATCGAAGGTTCCAGCAAACCCCGGCCGACTTTATTCTTCAAAGGCGGCCCGACCTCGCGGATTTTCAGTTCCGACCCATCAAACGAACAGCGGACGCCGGCCACCATTCGCGGCTGTTTGCCGGGGCCGAACGTGAACGACATCAGAATATCGCCGTCGGGCATCACGAGCCGTTGACCGCAGTTATTGGTATAGATCTCCCCACCGCGGGGATCGTCCCATTGCAGAATCTTCCGTTTCGACCACCGGCCATCTTTCTGCCGTGTGACATAGACCGGATAACGGGCCAGTTGATCTCCTTTCGCAAACCGGGGACCACGATAAAAGACCACATGCCCCAGTGCGAGCACCGTCCCGGTCTGTGGATGGTATTGCGGCGTCACATCACACACGCCCGCTTTCAATCCCGGATGTTCTTTGACTGCATCGCGGCCCAGTGCAGCGATCGGCTTCGGTGGACTCCAGGTTTTGCCTTGATCCGTCGATTCGGTCCAATGGACCTGACCAAAATAATCAGAGCCCCCAATCTCCTGCAGGTTCATGAGAAAGGTCGACTTACCACCCACGCCGGGAACCAGGCATCCCCGCGGATGAAACCAGGTCACCCCGGAACCATCCCGATTCCGAAACAGCGTCTCTTTAGAAATCGACTTGATCAGCGGCCGTTGAGCCGCCTCAGCCCGTGCAGTTGAAACACCAGAAACCGCCGCAAGGGAACAGAGGGATGAGTGGAGGAAATCACGCCGGGTGAGGGGATGTTGATGTGACACCGAATCAACTTTCTATTTTATGACAAAGGAAAAAGTTACTACTAATGATATAAAAATTCATCATCAAATTCCAGAATTGATTCTCTGCGAAGCCATTTACTTCGTTTCTCAAACAAGACATTATCAATTTGTCCTTATGATGACATCACCCTAGTAGTCTTTTGGTCAAATTCTGTTTACAGTGATGCAAGAACAATTGAGAGCAGGCACCGAAGTGAAATAAAATCAGGACCTAAAATGACTGAAAACAACCAGCCGGGGTTGTATGAACAATTGCTGACGAATACCCTGCAGCGTCAATTAGAACAGTTGAGTGATCCCAGGCTTTATTCCACAGCGAGAGTGGATGCCGATGATGCGCATACTGCAATCTCGCAATTCCTAGAGCACGCACTCGCTTCTGGGCTGGCGAGTTTTCGTGGTGTTGAGGCAGTTGAACGACAGAAGAGAGTTGTAGATCGAATTCTATCAATTCTCGTTGATGAGCTGGGGCAGGATTGGGAACACCAATTTGATATTACGACGCCATTGCGTAGGCTGCTTGCAATTCACCGTACATCGGAGCAACCATTCGATCAGCGCCCTGATACACCACTATCGCGTTCGGCTCTGTTAACGGGAACACGACTCGATCCCAGTTTGGGAAGCCAGTTGAAAAAGGAGATCGCAACAGCAGATTCTGTTGACATACTTTGTTCGTTTATCAAGTGGAGTGGGCTGCGCGTGATTCTGGATGAATTACGAGCATTGGCCGAACAACCAGCTGACAATGGTCCAAGGATTCGTGTGATCACAACCAGTTATATGGGAGCCACTGATCCCAAAGCAATTGAAGAATTAAGCAAACTTCCTAATACCGAAATTCGAGTTAGCTATGACACGAAACGAACACGACTGCATGCTAAGGCTTATCTTTTTCATCGCTTGACGGATTTTGGTAACGCTTATGTTGGTTCTGCGAATCTTTCCAATGCCGCGTTGTCAGAAGGATTAGAGTGGACGACGAAAATTAGTCAGTACGAACTTTCGTATTTATGGGGAAAAATTACAGGGACATTTGAAACGTATTGGCAAGATGAAGAGTTTCAACGATTTACGGGAGCAGACCCGGAACGATTACGCCAAGCGATACACAGAGAGCGTTCGTCAGCTTCTGATCCTGAAATAAACGTGAAGTTTGACCTACGTCCTTATCCATTTCAGGAAGAAATATTGGACATTCTTAAAGCAGAACGGGAACTACAAGGTAAAAGACAGCATCTGGTCGTTGCTGCGACGGGGACTGGAAAAACTATGATTGCTGCGTTCGATTATGCCCGCGTCTGTCGCGAAAAGAATCGCCAGCCTTCGTTTTTATTCATTGTACATCGCGAAGAAATATTGAAACAGGCACTCGCATCATTTCGTGCCGTCTTAAGAGACCAGAATTTTGGAGATTTGCTAGTAGGGGGGAGAGAACCTGCACAGAATACCCATCTATTTTGTTCCATTCAAAGTTATAACTCTCGCGAGTTAGGTAAAAGTGCGGCAGATGCATATGAATATGTTGTTGTTGACGAATTTCATCACGCTGC
>NZ_CP036269.1:2340045-2395045 GCF_007744675.1 Gimesia alba | reverse complement strand
GATCATTATGCAAAAGGCACGCCGTCACACGTATCCGAAGATAATCGTGCTCCGACAGCTTGTAAGCGTATGGTTTCAGGTTCTTTCCCTCCCCTAACAGGGGTTCTTTTCATCTTTCGGTCACCCTACTTTTCACTATCGGTCATCAGAGAATACTTAGCCTTAGGAGATGGACCTCCCAGATTCAATCCGGATTCCACGTGGCCGGACCTACTCGGGTACTTGTCGGAAGTCTGTTCACTTTCGAATACGGGACTGTCACCCTCTATGGTTTCGCTTTCCAACGAATTCTTCTAACAAACAGTTTTGTAACTCCACAATGACAAGCCCCACAACCCCGCCGTGCCGAAGCAAGACGGTTTAGGCTAGATTCGCTTTCGCTCGCCGCTACTTACGAAGTCGCTGTTGCTTTCCTTTCCTGCGGTTACTGAGATGTTTCAGTTCACCGCGTGTGCCTCATATGCCTATGTATTCAGCATATGATAATTCAGGAACCTCGGGATCAACGCTCGTTTGACAACTTCCCCAAGATTATCGCAGTCTTCCACGCCCTTCATCGCCATCTGATGCCAAGACATCCCCCATACGCCCTTAGTAGCTTAGCCGTAATAATTTTTATCTCACACAAAGTCACATTGACCCGTGGGAGCCAAAAACATTACAACCCGATTTCAATTCACAAGGTCTTGCATAACAACCTTGCACTTGAATCGATTTGCCTAAGAACAAAATCTCGGTAGCAATACCATTCCGAAGAATAAGCATTGCAACTTGAGAACTCTATCGTTTATAGATGCCACTTATTACTTTTACCAAATTGTCAAAGATCGTTGTCCCCCTGGGTTATCCCCAGAGAAAAACAGCCAACCAAAATCAGCTGAATCAGAGCCAGCAATGCTGAAGCTGATTCAATCGACTTAAGTCAGCTGAGAGAGTAATCTTATTGTCGCCTCTCAGAAAGTCAACCGTCCGAGAAACAAATTTGAAAACTTTTTTCAAAACCTCTCAAATAACTTTTTGCCACAAACTCTTTTGTGACAACCACTTGCCCCTAACAACTTTTGTTAACAACAAATGAAGGAGCGGGATCTTAACCAGTCAGAAACCACTCGTCAACCCAGGGGGAAAAAATTCCCTGGAAGTTTTCCAGAAAGTTCGAAGGTCTGATTTAACAACCTCTTAAAGGTTCAAACCCAGTCACTGACTGAAACACAATGGAGACGACCGGGATCGAACCGGCAACCTCCGCCTTGCAAGGGCGGCGCTCTCCCAGTTGAGCTACGTCCCCTAACAGATGCCAACAATACTATTGCCGGCGAATCTCACTTGTGCAACCAAAAAGTGGAAAACAAACGAGATTCCTCTTAGAGAGTAAAAAAATGGGCGTACGTGGATTCGAACCACGGACCTCAGCTTTATCAGAGCTGCGCTCTAACCAACTGAGCTATACGCCCCAATAAGAGGACGCGTATTCTGTCTTCTTATGTTCTTGCTGTAAAGTCTCTTTCGGCAGTACTTTTACAAAAAATTACATTTTCTTCACAGGAACCTGACACACACCATTTTGATTAAGTTCGCAGCCTCAAAAGCAAATTTTCAAGAGAAACCATCCAACACATTCGCAGATCCAGGCGTAATATCATCCAGAAGCGTTTTACTGAATGCTGAATACGCATTATTTCGGATAAGAATTCCAACCATGATCAGCCATCTGATTAAAATCTGTTTATCGCTTATGTTGGCAGCCAGCCTGATGGTTCCCCGAACCTGGTGCTGTGCCGACTCCGGACAGACTACCCCGAAACCGAATGCCACTCAGCATAGTTGTTGCTCCCCGCAATCGGCTCAGCAAACTCAATCATCTGAACCGCTGGTGCCTGTTCACAATTGCTCCTGCTGTGCAGCCAAAGTCATCGCGAATGTCGCAAAGACGACCAAAGTCGATCCCAACCAGACGTCTCTGCACCAGATCGATGTCACACCGGAATTGATTCCGCCGGGAAATGAAACCTCGCTTTCTTACCAGGGCTCTCTGCCCCGTTCTCGACCTTTGCATTTACTGCATTGCGTGTGGACCTGCTGATTCGCTGAAATTGCTTATTTCGATTTCAACGATCAATCAGTTTAAAAACACTTATAATATCCACACGAGGAGAAAATCCATGTTTACAAAAGTGATTACCGCAACCCTGTTATCTGTTGGCCTGGGAATGTCAGCGACAGCAAGCTCACAATCCGGCAGCCAAAACTGCTGCGATCTCAACCTGAAATGCTGTGAAGCCGGCCAGGCATGCTGTCAAACAGCAGCCAAGCCGGACTGCTGCGAGCAGGGCAGAGAATGTTGTGAGCAAGCCCTGGAATGCTGCACAGCAGAGAAAGAATGCTGCGACACCTCCCGTTCCTGTTGTGAAACGGGCGGTTCCTGCTGCAGTGCAGAGTCGGCTGAACTCAGCCAGAAAACCTAACACCTCCTGAAAAGACAGAGCGTATCTGTCTAAAGAAAAGATCCCTCGCTGGTCGTTTTACCAGCGAGGGTTTCTTTTTTGAAATTGAATTTGAGATTCGAGCCAGGACGCTTTACGATAACTCATCTATCAGTCCTGTTTGATCCTTCTCAAATCAAGAGGTCCACTGTGAAATCTTTGTCTGCGTTTCGCTACTGTATTTCACTGTTCCCGCTTCTTCTCTGCTGCAGACTGCTTTCTGCTTCGGAACCAATCCCCCAGGAACTACGACCCTGGTTGAACGGTCAAAACTGGCATCGGGATACTCAAGGTCCCATTCTCGAACTGGGAAATCCGGGCGAGTTTGACGATACGCATCTGTTTGCGCCAAGTGTCAGTTATGAAGACGGTCAATTTTCGCTCTGGTATTGCGGGTCCCGGGGAACCGTCAAACAGCGTATTTTTCAAATGGGGCTGGCACACAGTCCGGATGGAATTCGCTTTCAAAAACAGCAACAAAACCCGGTTTTTCAGTTTGGCGATGCGAAACATTCCATACTGACCCCCACCCTGCTCCGCACGCCTGATGGCGCCACATTGCGAGAAAACAATCAGTTGCGAATGTGGTTCTCCTCCACGGATTTCCAAGACCCAACCGGACTACACCAGCTTCATGAAACAACGAGTTCGGATGGCATCCACTGGTCAAAACCGAGCCCCGCAGAACTGAAACATGTCTATGCCCCCACGATTTTGAAAACCGGCCGCACTTATCAGATGTGGTTTACCGATGTCTCAAAAGATCCCTGGTGCATCAAACATGCTTCGAGTCTGGATGGCAAAAAATGGCGAGTGACCCCTGATCCGGTTTTAGAAATCGATCAAACGTGGGAAGCAGGACGCCTGTTTTACCCCACCGTACTGAAAATTAATGACGTCTATCTAATGTGGTATGGGAGCTACTGGAAAGCGCGAAAGAACACGACAGCCCTGGGCTTTGCCGCCAGCATCGATGGCTTGAAGTGGTATAAATCAGCCGCGAATCCGATTTTTAAGCCAGATCCCGACCGCCCCTGGGAATCACACTATGTCACCAGCCAATCGGTCATGCGACTTCCCGATCACAGTTTTCGCATCTGGTATGCCAGCCGAAAACAGCCCCCGTTCGTCAATAAGTATTTTGCCATCAACACAGCCCACTGGAGCGGCCCGCAGGTAGAAAAAGTAGCGACACCGCAGCAGAAACCCGCCAAATTTACGAGTTGGAAAACACAAACCAGACAAAAATTGAGCCAACTGCTGGGAATTCCGGATACCAAAGTCGCTCTCCAGAGCGAAAAACGAGGTGAATTTGAACACGAAGGCACGGTCATTGAAAAATGGATTTTCACCAGCGAACCAGGCTCGCGCGTTCCCGCGGTGCTCTATCGCCCCAAAACCCTGACCAAGCCAGCCCCCGCCATCGTGCTGACTTATGGTCACGGGGGCAGCAAAAGCCAATGGCAATACAATTACGCCGCCCAGGCTTATGCGAAGGCGGGGCTCGTTTGCCTGGCCATCGATCCGATTGGTGAGGAAGAACGCCACCTTCAAGGCAAGCTGGGCACGCGGGCTCACGATCCGAAAGCCGTGCATGAGCGAGCCTGGAACGCCGGTCGCCCAATCATGGGCAAACTGGTGTTTGATACGATGCGGGGCATCGATTTCTTATTGGAACGCGATGATGTCGATCCTGAAAAAATCGGTGTCGCCGGAAATTCTCTGGGCGGAGCGGTTGCCAGCTGGATGGCGGCGCTGGAACCCCGCATCAAACTGGCCATTGTTTCCGGTTGGGCCTATCACAATGTCACACTCCGCAGCAAATATTGCACGAAAGTCCCGAATCAGCGAATGCGGGAAATCTGCACTTGGCCCGAGTTCCTCTCCCTGGCCGCTCCCCACTGTGCCGTCCTGGTCATGAACGGCGATGCCGACTGGATTATCGATTCCGACGATGATGGCGCTGCCTGGCGCGGAACGCGATCGGCCGTGTCCGATGCAGCAAACGTCTATCAAACACAGGGCGCAGCCGGTAGGGTCCAGGCCTGGTTCGAAGCGAAAGGGGGGCATCGACCTTATATGAGTCACCCCGATGCCCTGCTCTGGATTCAACAACACCTGGGCACTCCCCTGCTGACCAAGCAGGAAATCCAGAAATTACCCACCGTCAATTCGGGCCGCTGGTGTGATGCACATCAGATTCGACTCGAACGTCTATACGGAACGGACCTGCATCAACGGGGTGCAACACTGGCTGATTTTAAGCTTTCTCCGCTGAGCCCAACTAAGCTGGCGTGCCTGAAACCGGAAGAACGAGGCACACCCGCTTTTACTCTGGAAGGCTGGCTCCAGCAAATCGAACAGACGGATTGACTTCGGATCAACGATTATTCCGCTGCTGCAACTTTCTCCCGTGCCATGTCATGGAATTGTTTCCAGGTGATGACTTCAATTCCCAGGTCATCTATCTCTTTCATGACTTTCGGATCGGTAAACACGCGACGGTCGCCATCCCGACGAGAGGAGCTGTTAGTAATGTTCTGCAGTTCTTGATTGTGAATCCCGCAATGAATGATGATCTGCGTCACCCCGGGCTTCAGGCTCCGCAGCGTCTCCAGATAGGTATTTTTTCGTTTGTCATAATCCGGTTCTCCATAAAACTGAACCAGATCATCCAGCACGGGCAACCCGTTTTTCTCCAGAACGACTTTCAGTTCTTTCCCCTTCTCGGCGATCAGGCCATATTTTTTCGGATCCAGATTCGCCACAAATAGAACCGGCAGTTGATATTCGATCCCCAGATTCACATACATCTCGAGTAAATCCGGACGACTGACGACGGCCCCCATGTGCGTATCCAGATGCGACAGGGGAACTCCAAACTTTTTCGCACGCTCAATCTGGGCACGCAGCTCTTTCTCTGCATCTTTGACATTCACATGCTGCATGACCTGCCCCACATTGTCCCAGAGATAGTTTTCCTGATCGATCAGGCTGGGAACCTGATCCCGCGAGGCGACCGGGCCCCAGCGATAATTTTTCCATTCGGAATTCAATGTCAGGTGAATTCCATAATCCAGTTTGGGATTATTCTTCGCAAAATCAGCGAATTCTTTAAACCAGGGACAGGGAACCATAATGCTGGCTGAAGAGACGACCCCTTTTTTCATCCCTTCAATCGTTCCCAGATTCACCGAATGCGACATGCCTGCGTCGTCTGCGTGAATAATTACATACCGTTTCCCGGCCTCTTTTTTACTTTCTGCCTGAACAGATGGGAAAGCGAACAAACAGATCACAAGAGACAGAATCAGCGAGAATGGTCGTTTCATGTATCACCGTACCAATTTAGAAGAAATGAAAAGAAGATTTGATGCAACGATTTGAAAGGAATCGCTTGAAAAATGAACCCGCTCAGATCAAGCTATAGCAGGACACTCTGGTCGATACCTTTTCACTATTTTACTCATCCTGCAAGGAACAACAAATGAATTGTACTTCCGCGAAGCCGCTTGCAGCAATTTTGCTCATGCTGGTTACCCTGAATGCCTTTAATGTAAACCAGGCGCAAGCCGAAATCAAACTTCCCGCCATAATTGGCGATAATATGGTCCTGCAACAGGGCCAGAAAAACCCGCTCTGGGGTTGGGCTGAGCCAGGCGAGAAGATCACCGTCACGGTAGACGGCCAGTCTCACACTGCCACCGCCGACGACAAAGGAAAATGGAAAGTCACCCTGGATCCCCTGAAAGTAGGTGGTCCTTATGAGATTACCATCAAAGGTAAAGACGCCGTGACACTGAAAAATGTGCTTTCCGGCGAAGTCTGGATCTGCTCCGGTCAGTCGAACATGGCCTGGACGGTGCGATCTTCAAATGATTCCGATCTGGAAATCATGACTGCCAACTACCCGAAAATCCGATTGATATCGGTACCTCAGGTCGGCACCCAGGAACCTCAGGACAATTTCAATGGGAAATGGGAACCCTGTACTCCCGAGACCGTCGCCAATTTTTCCGCCGTCGGCTACTTCTTTGGGCGTCAGTTATACAAGACATTAAACGTTCCCATCGGCTTGATTGACAATGCCTGGGGCGGTTCTTCCGCCGAAGCCTGGGTCAATCGGAAACGCCTGGAAGACGAACCAGCGTTCAAGCAAATGATGGAACGCTGGGAACAGACGGAAAAGACATACGATCACGAAAAAGTAGTCGCCGCCTATAACAAACGACTGGATCAGTGGAAAACCGCGGCCAAGAAAGCCAAAGCAGCCGGTAAACCAGCCCCACGTCGTCCCCGTGGACCACGAAACCCGCTGACCGGCAATCACCGCCCTTCCAACATTTATAACGGCGTACTTTATCCCACCATTGGATATGGTATTAAAGGTGTGATCTGGTACCAGGGAGAATCCAATGCCAGCCGCGCTTATCAATATCGAAAACTGTTCCCGTTCATGATCCAGAACTGGCGTGATGAATGGAATCAGGGCGATTTCCCCTTCTACTGGGTCCAGCTGGCCGACTTCCGCAGTGAGAAGCCAGTACCTGCAGACAGCGACTGGGCTGAGCTGCGTGAAGCACAGACGATGACCATGGACGCACTTCCCAATACAGGTGAAGCCGTGATCCTGAATCTGGGCGAAGCCATGGACATTCACCCCAAGAATAAGCTCGACGTCGCCAAACGCCTGGCACGCTGGGCGCTCGCCAAAGATTATGGAGTGAAGATCGTCCATCAAAGCCCACGCTACAAATCGATGGAAGTCAAAGGCAACAAAGCCATCCTGACTTTCGATCATGTGGGTGGCGGACTGGATTTATTTGACGTCAACACACCGATTGGCTTTACCATCGCCGGTGAAGACAAAAAGTTCGTAAACGCCAGTGCCAAAATCATTGGTGCGAATAAAATCGAAGTCTGGAGCGATGAAGTGGCGAAACCCGCATCCGTCCGTTACGGCTGGGCTGACAATCCCATCTGCAACGTGCAGAACAAAGAGGGTCTGCCTCTGACTCCATTCCGTACCGACGACTGGACCGGCATTACCGCCAATAATCACTAAATTCATTTGTGAATTTGATCAAACAAAAACGCCTTGGGGAACGCAGTTCTCCGAGGCGTTTTTTGTCAGAGAAACCTGCGTGTGCCACCGTTCGGCTTGTCCGACGGTGCCGTTTCAATATCAGTGAAACATGTCCAACTTGTATTATGGCAGATTATTCTGGTAATTCTTGATTGGGGAATTTATTGGTTAGGAATGAGTGAATTGCCAGCACTGTTGGGCAAGCCAACAGTGGCACCCCACGTGTGATCTGGTGCTGAATTTTGCTTCCACGAAATGCATGTAATTACACGAAAAAACAGCTGGTTTTGTAGCCCCGAATGCAATTTGGGGTTGTTGAAAACAATAGGAAACTGTGAGAGAAAGTGTGCGATGAAACTGACTCTTTCTCCCGTGTGTATTAATTCCAGGAACCGCGATTTTTCTAAATTGGAAGCATTAGTTTCCTACCGTCAGGTAGCGTTTCTTAATTCGAATGCCTCTTTGTAAATGGGAGGAACCAGGGCTAACGCCCTTCGGCTAATAAGTCATTCCGGCTGGCAAAGTACCTAAAAACAAAATCAGCCGCACGGTGTTAGCCGTGGTTTAAACCGAACTGGGTTAAGTTGCGATCTTGGGAATCACATTCAAAATCAATAAATAAACTACCTAGCGCCGTTCCGCTCACATAATTGATACCGGTCACAGCCACTTCTTCTTTTTGAAGTAGATCAGCAAGACTGTCGGCAGTGCGATGAAGACTCCCCAGATCGCAGGGTAACCCCACTGCCATTTCAGTTCGGGCATATTCTCAAAATTCATCCCGTAAATCCCGGCGATAAAGCTGAGTGGTATGAAAATGGATGCGAAGACCGTCAGGAGCTTCATGATCTCGTTCATTTTATTACTGACACTCGAAACATAAATATCCAGCAAACTCGCCAGCATATCGCGATACGAGTCTGTGCTTTCTGTGATTCGGAGCACGTGGTCGTAAACATCCCTGAAATAGATTTGCGTTTTTTCGCCAATCAATTTGGTATCACTGCGTAAGATGGACGACAACAGTTCCCGCAGTGGTGCCACAGAGCGTCTGACATCTATCAACTCCCGTTTAAGACGCTGGATTCCGATCAGGGTGTCTGCAGTCGGGTTAGTTAATAATTCCTCTTCGATTGCATCAATCGATTCATCCATCGAATCCAGCAGCACAAAATTCTGATCGACGATCGAATCCAGAATAGCATACGCCAGATAATCCGGCCCCATACTACGAACACGGCCATTGCTGGTTCGGATCCGCTGAATCAAAGGCAGAAACAGTTCGTCTTTCTTTTCTTTAAACGTGAACACAAAATCTTCGAGTACCAGGATACTGATCTGCTCATAGATCACAGAAAAACCGCCATGATCTGAATTCTCATCCGGCTTGAGTGACAGGCCTTTAAGCACAATGTAGAGATAGTCGTCGTACTCTTCGAATTTGGGACGTTGATGTGTATTGAGGATATCCTCCAGCACTAAGGGGTGGATGTCGAAATACTGGCCGATCAGTTCGACAATTTCGACCTCTTTTAGTCCCTCCAGACAAACCCAGGTAATCGATTCTTTTTCTCTGAATTTCAAGAGCTCTTCTACCGTCTCAACGACTGGCTCTTCCAGATCATCCCGACCGTAATCGATCACGGAAATCCGAGAGTCTTCTTCCTGAACATTACCAATATGAATTAATGAACCGGGAGGCATCCCCGCCTTTTTTGAAGCGCCGCTATAAGAGTCGATCATGGATCTTTGCCTGTCCCTCTGCTTGTTCCCATTCAGTCTCGCGCTGAAAATCGGCGTTGATCAACGGAGGTTCCCAGCGTAATACAAAACGAACGACGAAGTCAGACCGATTTTAAGGGATAACGAAAACTTCTGCGAGACCAAGCTCAGCGACTTCATCAATCGCTAAACCTCAAACGATTTCCCGTCTTCCTGGTACACCACACGGTACAGTTCGCGACGGCGGTCATGCCAGTTTTGCACACTGCCCCCTTCACGATGACGGCGCAGTTGTTCAAAGTCCAGGTCGTGAATGATGACGGTTTCGACGTTCGGATTGCACTCAGCCGCCACTGCATCGCGGGCAAACTCGACATCGGCGGGGGTAAAGATACCGGACTGGGCATAGTGGATATCGGCATTTTCGACGAAAGGCAGGTTGCCCGTACATCCTGAAATCGCGACGTACAGATGATTTTCGATACAACGTGCCTGCGCACAGTGCCGGACACGCAGGTAACCGTGGCGGGTGTCTGTATTGAAAGGCACAAACACAATTTGCGCCCCCTTTTGAGCGGCAATGCGGGTCAGCTCGGGAAACTCGATGTCATAACAGATTTGAATCGCGATCCTGCCACAATCGGTATCGAAGACTTCTACACGCTCGCCAGAACTCACCCCCCACCACTTGCGTTCGCTGGGAGTGATATGAATTTTATACTGTTTACCAATCGTACCATCCCGCCCAAACAGATAGGAAATATTATACAGTGTGTCATGCTCGACGACGAACTGAGAACCGCCAATCACGTTCACATTATATTTGACCGCCATCTCAGTAAAGAAATCGAGGAATTGCGGCGTGAACTCCGCCAGTCTGCGGGCCGCCTGACCTGGTCGAGTGGGCTCGACACAGGAGAGCAGCTGTGTGGTGAACAGTTCCGGAAACAGGATAAAATCGCACTTGTAATCCGAGGCGGTGTCGAGAAAGAACTCGCATTGCTGGGCGAACTCGTCAAAGTTTTTCACCGAACGCATCTGATACTGAACGACGCAGATGCGAATCTGTTCCACCGTATGATGAAACCGGCGTTTGGCCCCGCGCACGTAATCCAGATTCGCCCATTCCAGATAGGTCGCATATCCACAGGATGCGGTGTCGGACGGCAAGTAATTGGGAATCAGCCCCTGGACCGAAAATCCATTGGCCAACTGAGCCGTCAACACCTGGTCGTAGAGCGCTTTCTCAACCACTTTCTCGATGTATTCCCGTGCCGAAAGGGCATCCGCGTGTTGATGATATCCCGGAATGCGTCCAGCGATAATCATCTGCCCCAGATTCTTCTGGCGGCAGACTTCTTTGCGGGCATCATATAAGCGTCGCGAGAGCTTCATCCCCCGAAATTCGGGATGGACCATGATCTCAATCCCGTAGAGCGTATCGCCCTTTGGGTTATGGTTGCGAATAAAACCGTCGTCGGCGACCGCTTTCCAGTTATGCCATTCCAGACTGGGATCGAATTCCAGAATCAAACTCGAGGATGAGGCCGCCAGACGCCCCTCAATTTCGACGCACAATTGCCCTTCGGGGAAAATCGCCAACTGGCTTTCGATATGCTCGCGCCCCCAGGTCGGCATGCCCGGGAAACAGAGCTGCTCCATTTCGACCAGCGCGTCGAAATCATCGATGGTGAGTGGACGAACTTTGATTTTCCATTCAAACTGCTTCAGATCAAGCGGTTCCATACGGAATCCTTTTCAAACAAACGACCGGGGATCAAATTCTGGCGTATTATTGGCACCCGCACCCGTTTTGACTAGCCCTGTGAATTTGATTTGGAGTACAGATTCCGTTTTTTTTCAGCCCTCTATCTGTACTTTCTCCTAAGAGAAATTTTCTAGAGGGTTCAACTCGAGACTTCTGCAATTTAAGACAGAAAGTCGGCGTCGCTTAACTGTTCCTGAAACAGCGGCTGGGTATGTTTGTCAAACAGAATGAGCAGAGACCAGATTCCCAATGCAGTCCCCCACGGCATACAGAGGCAGCTCATCGCCGAGCCAACGATGCAGAAGGTCTGGTGCTTTTTTCGGTAGAGATTGATCCCGGTCGCCAACATAACCCCGCCAAACACCAGCAACATTACTCCCATAATGCCATACATGAGAGGCAGCGTTCCTTGCATTTGTTCAAACATCTCCCGGGGATGGAGAACCTCTTCCTGATGCGGAAAATCCATATTCATCACCGATTGCATCATCGTGTAATGAATGGGAATAAAGAGTAAACCCAGGAGACAGAGGCCCGAGGATGCCATAAACAGCACGCTGACCACCTTCAATTGTTTTTCAAGCTTCTCGGTTTCAAGAGACATCAGCATAGGCCTGGATCACAGAAGAAGTAATGCGCATCGGACCATTGATCTTAGAGTATCAGTCTCAAGAGAGCAATCAGGGTATTCCATACAGCCCAGTCCTTCGTCACTTCAGGCTCGGTCACTTCCAGCTCGGGACGCCGGGCGACCAGCGGTCGCTCTGTCGGATTCTGATAACCGGACAGATCCGGCTCATCCCATTCCAGGGGATTCATTTCAATATGGGAATAGGTGTAGACGGTGCTCTGATTTTCCCCGGGATGAATATATTGGACCGCCTTCAATCGCCAAGGCCTCTTTTCGAGATAAAGTTTGAATTCGCTAAAAAGAATTCTGTGATCCTTTTTTGAAGGCTTTCCGGCAATCCAGATGTGCGTTTCCGTCTCTTTGATCACTTTAAAATGACTATATTTCAGCCAATCATCGAATCGTGCCTGATTAGGCACACCGGGCAGAAACGGGGAAACTCCGTCCGCTGAGATTTCATAAAATAAATCTAGAAAGCCCCAGTCTTCGCCCTCTTTTCGCTTTGGCTGATTTGCATAAATCCATTCTTGAACTGTTTTTTCCTCGTCATAGAGGATCAACAACCGTGTTTTCAGCCAGAGATATTCTTCCGATTCCGAATCTTTGTATTCATAAGGCTTTCCCTCTGGCGTTTTTTTCAAAGATTCAACACCGGGCTTCTGAGCAGGGGGACCCATTCGCAGGAAACCATGGCGGGGACCGAAATAACCAAATTCACCGTCCGCATGTTTTTGTACGCGAAAGATATCGTCATACCAAATTCGGTGAAACTTGCCTCGGACAGAAGTGAAAGACAGATTCTCATCACTCCATTCACGCAAGACTTTAATAGCACGCTGTTTCGAGTCTATCCTCGACTCCGATTCGGATTCGGATTCGGCCCTGACTGATACACAAACCAGGCAACAGAGAACCGGCGGCAACAAACGACAGAACTTCATCAATTCACTCCTTTGTGATGAAAGACTTGAACTTTGTCTGGGGGCAAGGATGGTATCACTTAACCACGCGATCGTCAATTTTTTCCCGGAACAGGTAGTGGGGAACCGTGCCCTCGTGTGGTTCGTTCAGCGTCCGTATCAAAAAGGCATGATCCTAAACGCTTTCCACTCAGTGATATCCAATAAAATAGAGTGGTGCCGACAGTCAGGAAACCCGTTTGTAGCTGTTTCTCCCATCGGCTGCTTCCATTTCTGTTTTTGGAGGAGGAAACGTGCCTTATTCTGAGTCAGACATTCTGAATGAATCGATCAAGCCAATCCCGGCCTGGCAAGCAGGCATCAATTGCTGGACCAGGGAGTTTCCCCCATGCGGAACACCACATCGAATGCCCTTAAATCTTAGCGTGAACATCCTGAAAACACTTGAGAACGTCAATAATTGCGGTTTGATGCGTCATGAAAACGGGTGCTCATTCGGAACCAGTTTCGAGAGCGCCTCAAAAATCCTGCTGAAACCAGTGAGTTTTATAGTGCTGATTTTCACAGCGGAAGAAAACATCAGGAGAACATTGTGTTTGTCTCGCGCACGCGACGTTATCTCCGCATCTTCGAAAACGGCACGCGGGTGTCAAGACCTGAAAATTCGGAACGATTCTTCGCTTCCAAAAGAGACCACGGTGTCAAGAGAAATTCAGGACGGGTTGATGAATGTGTCCTCTGATCAGAGGGAACTGGGAAGAGATGACTCCAGCCAGGATGCGACTCAGGCTGACGAAGGCTTATCACAAAAGTTACTCGGCAGCAGCGGCTTCGTCGCGATGACCTGGGTCGTTTGGCTTATGTTTGTGGTGATGAATATCAGCCCCATCCGTCGGTTCGACAACAACCAGATTCGTGGAGAGTTCTTCCACCACTTGCCCTTCGAGTCCGTCTTCTTTCTTGCGAGCGCGGCGAATTTGAGATGGCTTGGTCCCTTTGGGGAGCATGCCCAGATTACAGATTGGCTCGCCGGGACTGATGGCAGGCAGCGTGGTCATCCCAATCACGACCGCATCAAAGGGGGAATAGAGCATACTGCGTTCACGGCCGAGCAACGTGGTATTCGTAGCAAGCGGTTGATCTTTTTCGATAATGTCTCCCGGCTTCACATGAAACTTGAGAAAGCCCCCCCGCTCTGCTCGGACCCAGGTCGACTTGTCAACGACGACTTGATAATCGGGACTTTGAGGTTCACCTTCCAGCATCTTCAGATCGCGAAGCACATTCCGCACACCACGTGCCGCGGATTCCACAATCCCCGGTTCCACCTTCCAGACTTCTCCCCCTTCCATGATGATTGTGGGACAGCCGCCAGAACATGCTTCACGCCGAAACGCACCGACGGGGCCTTTTCCATTCATAATGATTTCCGACCCAAAGGCTTCCGCCAGCCGTCGGACTTCCGGATTCGTCATATCACCGCGAACATTCGGATAATTGGTGCGACGTACCGAGGCGGTATGCAGGTCAATGCCGTAATCAGAGCGCGAGACAATTTCCTCAAAGATGATTCTTGCCATGCGACCGGCAAGACTCCCGGTGGCTGATCCGGGAAAGGAACGGTTCAAATCACGACGATCGGGAAGATAACGGGAGTGCCGATCAAAGGCGAGGATATTCAGAACCGGCACCAGAATGACTGAGCCTCTCAGCAGTTGAAAGTCATCGTCCTGGATCAGTTCACGAATCGCTCCGGTCCCGTTAATTTCGTCACCGTGCAGGGCTGCAGTAACGAACACAACGGGACCTTCTTCCTTTGCCCGACGGATGTGAATCGGAATCTTGACCGTCATACTACTATAGCTCTCGCTCACAGCCAATTTGACATCACGTGACTCACCAGCTGGAATTGATTCCCCATTCCATTGATCAATTGGCTTACGTTTGCGAGGTTTTGTCATAGTTACCGATATTTTTTCAGTTGTTATGAGTCGGTTGATCCAGTATGAACTTCGTCTGCAACAGGCAAGTCGGGAAGCCCCTGCACCTTCGGACGTCGTTTGCGCCGTGTTTTCGCCGGAATCAAATCGCGCATAAATTCTAGTTTTCCGAAACAAAGCAGACGATCATTCGATTCTAACAGCCGATCAGAACGTGGATTAGGGATCACGGTTGTCCCACGATATAACGTCAACACATTGATATCTTTGTCTCGTAGCCCGGACTCGTTGATTGCTTTGCCGACATAATCAGAGCCTTCGGGGATGTAAATTTCCGTGACTCCATATCCACGGCTGACTGTCAATCGCTGACGCAGATCGATCTCCGGAAAATCCACCTGCGCTGCAATATAATCGACAATGGCGCCGGCGATATCGAGCTGAGTACATTTCTCGATCCCCTCCAGACCTGGTGAGGAATTGACTTCCATAATTTGAGGTCCGTCTTTGGCCTCAAGCATATCGACTCCCGCAACCCGCAGCCCCATAATCTGAGCGGCTCGGACGGCTGTTTTGCAATAGGTTTCATCAAGTACGACCGGTTCAGTCAGACCGCCTCGATGCACATTGCTGCGGAACTCCTGCCCCTGCGCCACACGACGCATGGCAGCGACGACGCGGTCTCCGACCACAAACGCACGGATATCACGGCCTTTACTTTCGGCGACAAATTTCTGGATAAGAACGTTTTGCTTCTGGCTCTGCAGCATCTCGATAATTGCTTCTGCCGATTTCACCGATTCAGCAAGCAGCACGCCGATGCCTTGCGTCCCTTCCAACAGTTTGATCACAACCGGAGCGCCCCCCACACGTTCGATGGCGGGTAAGACATCCTTCTTGTCACGAACAAAAGTCGTTTGCGGAATGCCGATCTGGTGCCGACTGAAGATTTGCAGGCTGCGAAGTTTATCCCGTGAATTGGAAATCCCGGCGGACGAATTCGCACAGAACACATCCATCTGTTCGAACTGCCGCACAACGGCGGTACCAAAGTAGGTAATCGAGGCACCGATGCGAGGCAGCACTCCATCATAATCAGAGAGGGATTTCTGGTTGTAGTAAAGATCTGGCTCGGCTTGTTTCAGGTCGATCGCAAACTTCAGGGTATTCAGAACCTTGACCTTGAAGCCACGCTGTTCGGCCGCTTCGAACAATCGTCGCGTGCTGTAACATTTGGGACTGCAAGAGAGGATTGCCAGTTTCATAATATTCCTTATAGAGCCGACCGAACGGCGTTAGATAGAAACTACTTTTGCTTTGACCGCTTTACACGTAGTGGTTTACCACCGTAGTAGGAGACTCCTGCATCAACAAAAAAACGTTGCCGGAATGCTTCACGTCCTAACAGCATTCTGAAGCCCATTTCGTCACGATTCGCGAGCGTCAATTCCACTTCCCAGACGATGCCGAGCAGCTCAACATTGGTAATAATCACCGGTCTCATACTGGCCTTACCACTGGAACTGCGAACAGACCGATATTCGAACACGCGCGCCTCTGTCTCAATGACCTCATGCGTTTTCCGCTGCACAGGGTGAACCTTGAATCGAATCCACTCTTCCGCATCTCGCTCGAACTTATGCAAATCGTAGGCATGCAGAGACGACGACCGGGCTCCCGTGTCGACTTTCGCTTTGATTGTATGAATGCCCAAATCAGGGAGTTTTACCCATTCACGCCAGCCAATAACAGATAACTCAGCTTTTCGTTTGTGGACACTTTTTGATGATCTCGTCACGTTTGCAGCAAAGCCTCCTTTGTTTCTGTTCAACGCAATTTTATCTGAGTTGGTCCTGATTCGCTAGTTCTGACTGTCTTCAATTTGTTGATTCTATGCCTAAATTCAGGCCAAACCACTTAAAAAAGATATGAAAGAGGTAAGGCTTATGTCAATCAGGAAGCGCCTACAAATCATCCGTTGACTGCGACTACGAGTTCTCGACTAATTGATCGAATTGATTCAATAACATCAGTAATTGCTGCGCCTCTTCTACATAAGTATGATAATCATACTGCCTCAACGCCAAGAGCCCTACCTGACTCTTCTCAGGATACTCGCCTTTTCTGGCTGCTTTGCGGGCATTGGGTAAGAACACACACTGGAGCCACCACTCAAAAGAGGGCGCGTCCATGAAATTGGTCACTTCCGATTTCACTGGATCGTCGGTCCAAAACTCGATTCGCTTCATTTCTGCTTCGATTTCAGCTAGTTTTGCCAATACCTGTTTGTCTTTTTCCGACCTTGTATTCCCGGACATTTTGAAAGCCTTCCTTAATTTGAAAACTCCATCACAGCCATACAAAAAAACAGGCTATGCACGAAGAGAGCATAGCCTGTTGCGTCTGATTATTGTTACGACGGAAACGTCTTTAGTTATTCAGGCTTGAGCCGAAATCCATCGGAGTAGACGGATCCAGCTTGGGAGCGTACTCATAGGGAGCCGCATACTGATATTTCAATGGTGCTTTGGGATTGACGAGATATTCATCATCGTTTCCAAAATTGGACGCTGAAGGATAGTGAGGCGTAAAAGCTCGCGAGGGGTTCCCCGTAGCAGGTGCATTGATCCGTTCTGACCAACCCAACTTGACATCGACGGTACTGACAGCACCATTCTCACCGACCTGGATAACGGACAATTTCACATCCTGACCTGGTTGCGCTTTCGCGAGCAGTGCGTTTAACTGACGTACTGAAGCCAGACGATGTTTTCCAAACGAGAGGATGATGTCGTATTTCATCAACCCTGCATTATCTGCAGGAGACCCTGGTGCCACGTGCATAATGACAACGCCGTATCCGGGATTGCCATTGATGTCTGTTCCGACTCCGGTCCACCAGTCGGGAGCACCATTCGTCAAATGAGCCGCCAAAGGTCCGGAAGCATCGGTTCCAACGATGCCTAAAGTTGCCTTGTAATACTTCGAATAGTGCTGATTTAAGCGCGCTTTATGTGCTTCGCTCATCAAGGCAGCATACTTCTGACGGGCCGTTGAAGTGGTTTTATTGTTGACGGACCCTTCTTGAGCCTGTGATTCATAATTCACGACCAAAAAGAGTGTGAGAAGACAAAGCAAGCCCTTGCTCGATATAGACTTCTGCAATTTCATCTTAGTAACCCTTTATCTCAAAATATGTACAAGACACATGAAAATTCTACTTGCTGCGTCTCTCAAATCGAGGACAAACATTGTTGCCACACTCAACGCATTTACCCTATCCTAGCTCACACATACACCTTGTCAAACACGGAAACGGAAATATGATGATTAATTGCAACATGAAAGATTGTGCTATTTCCATGATCACCGCCACTTTCCATCGCTTGCCGAAACTGAGATCATAAACAGGATGCTGTTAGAACTGTTGCTGCAAGATAGACCGATCCAGGTCGTAGAAAGTCCAAACTCACATGAGTAGATCGATCATGATTGCGGTCGCCCAAATGGGACCGATTTCTCTGAATCAAACAAGACAGGAAGTCGTCGAACGATTAATCGGACTGCTGCGTGAGGCTGCCCGTCAGGATTGTGAGCTGGTCCTATTTCCTGAATGCTGTCTTACTCCGTTTTTTCCACACTGGTTCATTGAAGATCAACGCGAGATTGACCAGTATTTCGAACGCGAAATGCCGAGCCCTGTCACAAAGCCATTGTTTGAGGAAGCGCGGAAACTCAAAATCGGCTTCTGTCTTGGCTTCGCAGAAATCGTTGAAAACCGGGGAGAAACCCGCCGCTATAATTCCTCACTCCTGGTGGAACGCGATGGTCAAATTGTTGGCAAGCACCGAAAGATTCATCTGCCAGGTCACGTTGAACACCGACCACAGAATCCATTTCAGAATCTGGAAAAACGCTACTTTGATGTCGGCAATCTTGGTTTTCAAGTCTGGAATGCTTTTGGTGGTGTCGTCGGTATGTGTATTTGCAATGACCGCCGTTGGGCAGAAACGTATCGAGTGCTCGGACTGCAAGGCGTGGAACTCGTATTACTCGGCTACAATACGCCCATGCAGATTCCGGAATATCCCGACCTCAACCCGTTGGTCGGCTTTCATAATCAGCTCAGCATGCAGGCCGGCGCTTACCAGAACGGAACCTGGGTTTTGGGAGCGGCCAAAGCCGGCATTGAAGAGGGAGTCGAACAACTGGGAGAGAGTTGCATCATTGCGCCTTCGGGCGAAATTCGCGCCGTCGCAAAAACGAACGGCGATGAATTGATCGTCCATCACTGCGATCTGGATGAAACGATCCCCTATAAAGGGCTTCTCAATTTAGAGGTCAATCGCCAGGTCAAATATTACCAGTTGATCACACAAGAGCCGGAACTTGATTGTGACTCTGTCCTTTAGGTCTGCCTGACCCTGTTTAGAACTCTCATTCATAGTATCAAACTCTAATATATTCTATTTTTACTCTTTGCAATTGGATAAGATCAAAATACTCTCAGTAAAAAGAGAAATTGCACACCAGACTCCGTTCAACAGGAAAACGAACACCATGAACTCAACAATGCTGTCTCATCTGAAGATGAGATTCATCCTCTCGATTGCCGTTACCTTCGCTGGCTTAAATCATCTTCAAAATGCATGGTGTGCCGAAACCCAATCTCAGCGTCCTAACATCCTGCTGATCGTCGCCGACGATTTAGGCTATAGTGACCTGGGTTGCTTCGGCGGTGAAATTGAAACACCACAACTTGATTCGCTGGCTGCCAAGGGAGTCCGTTTAACTCAGTTTTATAATACAGGGCGCTGCTGCCCTTCCCGTGGTTCGATTATGACTGGACAATATCCTCATCGAATCGGACTCGGGCATATGACACGTAACCTCAACCAACGAGGCTATCAGGGACACATTGCCGATGAAGCCATCACCGTTGCACAAATTCTGCAGCAGGGTGGCTACCGAACCTTTCTCTCAGGGAAATGGCATCTGGGAACGGAAGACCCGACCAAGCTCGGCTTTGAAGAGTTTTACGGAACGCTGGTCAGTGCGAAAACGTTCTGGGATGTCGATCATTTCACAAGGCTGCCTGCCTCTCGGGCCACGCACACATATCCCAAAGGGGAGTTTTATGGAACCGACGCCGTCACCGATTATGCGATCGATTTCCTGCGGATGGGCAGGCGAACTCCAGATCAACCCTGGTTCCTGTACCTGGCCTATAATGCGCCGCACTTCCCATTGCATGCTCCCAAAGAGGATATTCTCAAATATGCAGACCGCTATCATGTCGGCTGGGATCAAATCCGAAAGCAAAGACTGGCGCGCATGAAAGAGTTGAAAATCGTTCCGCCGGAAACCAAACTTTCTCCCCGCTCTCGCTACTGGGACTGGGGGGAATCAGAGGCACGCGTGAACCCGGCCTGGGATTCATTACCGACCGACCGTCGGGGAGATTTGGCACGACGCATGGCCATTTTTGCCGCGATGGTTGATCGCATGGACCGGAATATTGGTCGTGTGCTTACCAGCCTGCGTCAAAACAACGAACTGGAAAACACGCTGATTATTTTCACTTCCGATAACGGCGCCTGTGCCGAGTGGGACCCGCATGGCTTCGACATCCGGTCCAGCCGGAATAATACATTGTACTGGGGAGATCAGCTCGACAAGATGGGAGGCCCGGACACACATCACAGCGTGGGATCGGGTTGGGCGAATGCATCGAATACTCCCTGGAGACTCTATAAACACTATAACCACGAAGGCGGGATTGCTTCGCCGGGCATTATTCACTGGCCCCGTCAGGTAAAACAAACGGGGACGCTTGTCTCAACACCCGCGCACATTATCGATATCGTGCCTACACTACTGGAGGTCTCAGAAGTCAGCTATCCCAAAAAATGGGACGGCCAGTCCACGCTGCCGCTACCTGGTAAGAGCCTGATCCCTCAAATCAATGGCAAGCAACAGACAGAACGCACCCTCTATTTTGAGCATCAGGGAAACCGGGCCATTCGCGAAGGACGCTGGAAACTTTCCGCGCTTCGTGGAGGCGACTGGGAACTTTATGATCTCTCACAAGACCGCACTGAGTTGAATGACCTGGCAGAGCAGCGACCCGAGCTCGTGAATCAACTGGCGCAGAAGTGGAATGTCTGGGCGAAAGAAAATTTTGTGCTCCCCTTCCCTAAAGATTACCGCATCGATTATCTGGCGCCACTCAAAGAGTAAAGCGAGAATCGCACTCGACTGAAACAAAAACAGAGTTGGCCTCGAACGACCAACTCTGTTTTTTTAAATTTCAAATGCGACCTGTGTGAATTGAGCAAACCTTATTCACTCGCAGCAGCATTTTTATCTTTGTCTTTCTGGTCCAGTCTCACCATCAGCCATTGTTGTGTCTGATCTTTTCCAACATGAACCAGCAAGGGAGCTTCATCTTTCGTCAGATTGTAAATACCAGTGTCATAAACGGTATTCTTGTCATCCCCCACCGTCCAGGCAGCACGTTGACTCTTTTTGTCAATCGATCCCTGCACCTGCTGCGTCTTCTTGGTTTTCGTATTGGTGTAATTTCCGCGGATAATGCCTTGCGAATTGACAGCCAGTTCGACAACCGAATCAGATTTTGTCTGTCCACTTTCAGACAAAGCAAATACTCCTAGAGGCATCCATTGCTCCTTTTGGTTGACATCAGCAGAAGCACCGGCGGCCGCCAACTGGCTGGCCTGCTGTGAATATTCTTCCGCCGTGCCTACATCCTGATTATTGACGTACACACTGTTGTCCTGGTAGACCACGTTATTTCCGTAGTCATAATAAACCGGCTGTGTATCTGCCAAGGTTAACCAGGCCATCATGGAAGCCCAGGTACAAGCTCTCCAGGCGTAGCCCGCAGGCCAGGCAGGAACATACCAGACTCCCGGATTTGCCGCATACCAGCCCGGGTAGTACATTCCGTAACCATAAAAGCCACCTCGAATCACTGCGCCATGATAATAACGAGTGGAAGGAGGCACATGCACAAAACCGGCTGCATAACCGCCGTTCGGACCATGCACGATCCCGCCGGCCGTTGTTCCACCACCACGCCCATGAACCACACCGCCTGCGGCACCGCCACCGTTCGGTCCGACCACTCTTCCTCCTGCAGCAGAAGCACCACCTGGGCCAACGACGCGTCCACCGGCTGCACTCCCGCCATTCGGGCCAACGGCTTTGCCTCCCGCAGCCGACCCACCATTGGGACCGACTACACGACCACCGGTTGCGGAACCACCATTCTTACCGTCAATGGAACCGCCCGCGGCATGCCCCCCATCAGGGCCAATGGCACCACCGCCTGAAATCGTATTTCCTCGCGGTCCTGTATAACTTCCGCCGCCAGCAACTCCCCCATTGGGTCCATGATAAATATTACCTGAACCGGAACCATTCGAGATCGAACGATTAATGGTATCGCGTCCCGTAAAATCCTGAATTTGGGGATGCGAGTTGGTGACGGAATTGTGACCGGCATCGGAAGGAAGCCCCAGAAAATTGTCCAGTCCCTGACGTGTGGGCCGCTGGTTAAAGTTCATATTACCTACATTCAAAGAACCATCGGTCCGACCACCACGCAAGCCGTTCCCCCCCCCCTGATTGAGACCGCCACGCCTGAAGTCGCCACCATTGGGACGGTTGATATTTCCGATATTCGACTTATCAAATGATCGCGCTTCGTTGGCGAAACGGCTATCGAAGCCAGTATTGTCATTGAAACGAGGGGGAACATCAAAGCGGCTACCATAGTTGGAAAACCGGCTGCCATTGAAACCGCCTGCGCCCCCCAGGTTTCGGGAACCTGCGTCAAATCCACCACCTCCACCAAAGTTGCGACCGCCTCCATATCCTCCACCACCGAAGCCTCCTCCGCCTCCGCGAAAGCCACCGCCTCCACCACCGCGAAAACCTCCGCCGCCCCCTCCGTGAAAGCCACCGCCGCCAAAGCCGCGCGCCCAGGAGACAGACGAATCAGACGAGACAAAGAGTAAGGTCGTAATGGAAAGGACGCTGATGAAAAGTTTCATTCGATCAATCCTCAATTTCTGTATTCTTAAAAAAGCAATAATTTATTGTACGAGCCGGCACTATTTTCGTTTGGAGACAACTTCCAGTGCGTCGGGTAACGGATTTCCATTCACAGTGCGATGCACCGATTGCCAGCGGCAGCCGTTGTCATCAATCCTGGAAAGGATGTTATTCGCACTGGTAATCATTCCGTTACTGGTGACTCCCCGCGATTCGATGGCCCAACCGTTCTCTACGGGAACCCAGATTCCCAGAGCATGGCTACCATCGGTATTGAACGTCCAGGACATGATGTCACCGGAAATGGGATCGACGCCGATAATCTGTTTTCCCACTACTTTTTTTGCACCTTTCATGGTCGAATAGAAAGTCCGCTCAATAAACTTATTGCCGGGCAACCAGCTAAAGTCTGTGGTTAATGTGATGCCTCTGTCTTCGGTAACCCAGGTCCCAATCAGCCACTCGAGATCTTTGATTCCGGAAAGAGAACCGGCCGCAGGCATTGCTGATTCTTTGATGCTGCCAATTTGCCATTGTCCATTACGCTTCACATGTGTGGCTGTATATTGGCTATACTCGGGCGCCACTTCAGGAACCGATACGATCGTCCGACCATCCTCAATCGCCAGAGTTTCACCAATCTGACGAACAGAATCGACAGAGATTTGAATTTTCGCTCCCTTGTTTTTCTTGAAATAGGTTGAGTATGCCCTTTGGATGGCAGCACGTCCGACCAACCGTTTTCCGCTAGCCTCGATATACTCACCCTCCGGAGCCCAGAAACCAGCTACTTTCTGGGCATCCCCCTGATCGAAGGCCACTTTAAATGCAGCTGCCATGTTTTTGATGGCCTGCGTGGCCCCAGAAGTTTGAACCGTCGTTTGCGTTGCAGAAGGAGCCGGCGGCGCAGACTCGCCATTCAGAGGAGTTCTCTGAAACTGAGCAAAGCCAACAGAGCTGTCAAAGACAATCAATAGCAACAAAGCGGGAAGCGTAAGACCACAACAGGTCCGTCGAAGGAGAAAATTCATTCTGACATCTTTCAGAAATTTGCGTTGTTTGTGAGAGAGTACACGAGCTGCCAGTCATAAACAGCAACTACGATTTATTTTATTCCTGTCTGTTCAATATTGCACGCTTTATTTATGATCTCTTTCAGAAATTTTATAAGCCGTGTCTCTTAACGGTAAACTCAATCACCCAACTACATCAAAAGCGCAATTTAGAAAGAATATTCACGCGCCGGAGTCCTGAATCAATCAGATAACACATTCTTCATATTCGGCAAACTTTATATAGTAGGCACCTTTTCCGATTCATTAACTGGCTATACTGATACGCTAACACCATGTCCTGACACACATCAGTTCTTCCTGATCGTATCATTCAAATGCGATCAACAAACGCCTTAACGATATAAGAATCATAGATGCTTCATCGTCTCAAAAAACTTGCACCTCTGGTCGTCATCACAATATTCATGGGAGCAATCTGGCTGCTCTCCAAAGAGTTGAAGCATTACGACCTGCACCAGATCCGTTCTGCCGTTGCTCATATTCCGGCCTGGCGTCTCTGGGCAGCCGCTGGTTTAACGATTTTCAACTATCTGATTCTCATCGGCTATGATTATCTCGCAGTACGCGCCATTCAACATCCGCTGCCGCTCCGCAAGATCTCACTGGCTTCGTTTACCGGCTTCGTCATCAGTTATAATTTTGGCGCTCTGCTCGGGGGAACGTCCGTCCGATACCGTCTCTATTCCGCCTGGGGGCTTTCGGCAGTCGAAATTCTGCAGCTCGTGATCATGCTGGGCACAACCTATTGGATTGGCGTGTTTGCCTTAGCCGGTGCCGTGTTCATTTTACATCCTTTTCCTGTCCCGGCATCATTACACTTACCATTCGTAAACGTTCAATCGATCGGGTATGGCCTGCTGGCTGTCGCCGCCGTTTATGCAGCCCTACCCTTCATTCGCAAATCGCCGATTGCAGTCAAAGGCATTGAATTTCACTTTCCCAAAACCAGCATGACTCTGCTGCAACTTCTGGTTTCCGCGGTAGACCTGATGCTGGTCGGCGCCATAGTTTACACCTTGTTAGCACCTGACCTGACGATCGGCTATCCGGAATTCCTGGGAATGTTTCTCTTGGCGACGGTGGCCGTGGTTCTGTCTCACGTTCCCGGCGGCGTGGGTGTTTTTGAGCTTGTCATTTTAACTCTGGTTGCTTCCCCGTCGTCAGCAAAAATCCTGGCTGGCTTGCTGGTATTCCGAGTCATTTACTACCTGATCCCGCTCTTCATCGCGATTATCATGCTGGGATTGCACGAACTTTCTCTGCAACACGGGCTGGCAACGCGGGTTGTTCAAAAAGTGAATCGCTGGTCTGTCTCTGTGACTCCCCTGGTTCTCTCCTGGTGCACGCTCCTGGCGGGAGCGGTCTTACTCTTTTCAGGCTCCACTCCCATTGTTAAAGCACGACTCGCGCACCTGCAGCATACAATCCCCCTGCCGCTCGTCGAAGTCTCCCATTTTATCGGCAGCCTGATTGGTGCCGCACTCCTGGTACTCGCACGCGGCCTGCAACGACGACTTGATTCCGCCTGGTGGTTAATCACCTCATTACTGGGACTCGGCGTGATCGTCTCGCTCTTAAAAGGCTTTGATTACGAAGAAGCAATCCTGCTGGCTTTGATCATGATCGCGCTTTTTGTCAGTCGCAAACAGTATTATCGTAAGGGGACTTTGATCCACGCACGATTCAGCCTGGCCTGGACCAGCACGATTCTGGTAATTGTCATTTGCTCGATCTGGCTCGGTCTGTTTGCCTACAAGCACGTTGATTACTCAAATGAACTCTGGTGGGTCTTTACTTTCAAAGGAAACGCATCCCGCTTTATGCGCGGCAGTATTGGTGCTGTCATCTTTCTTTTGTTATTTGCACTATCAAAACTAATCGCCGCACATAAACCCCGTTCTCAAGTACCAACGGCAAGCGAACTGGCTGCTGTCACTGAAATTGTGAAGGCAGCCCCCAAAACATCGCCTTACCTGGCTTTACTGGGAGATAAATCTCTGCTGTTGAACGAACAGCAAACGGCTTTCCTGATGTATGGCGTTCAGAAACGTTCCTGGATCACATTCGGAGATCCTGTGGGTCCCGAAGAGGAGCGCGCCGAACTGATCTGGCAGTTCCGGGAACTGGTCGACCGTTATGACGGTTGGCCTGTGTTCTATCAGGTCGAACCCGAAAACCTCTCCCTCTATCTCGATCAGGGAATGAGCATTCTAAAGCTGGGTGAAGAAGCCCGTGTGCCTCTGGAAGCATTTGATATCGCTGGCAGCAGTCGAAAAAAGCTCAGACAAACAGTCAATCATTGTCATAAAGAACAGTGTGAATTTTCTATCATCCCCGTTGATCAGGTTCCTGGGTCACTTCCCGAATTAAAACAGATCTCGGATGCCTGGTTGAAAACAAAAAAAGTCTCTGAGAAAGGCTTCTCTCTCGGCTATTTTGACGAAGACTATCTCAAACAGTTTCCCATCGCCGTCGTGAAACAAAACGGAAAGACAGTCGCTTTTGCCAATGTCTTGGAGGGAGCAGACAAGGAAGAACTCTCTGTCGACCTCATGAGATATCTGCCAGAAGCACCGGCGAGTGTGATGGAATATCTGTTTATTGAATTACTGCTCTGGGGCAAACAGGAAGGGTATGCCTGGTTCAATTTTGGAATGGCCCCCTTATCGGGAATGCAGAATCGTCCCCTCGCGCCGGTCTGGAACCGGACCGCGAATCTGATCTTTCGACATGGCGACCACTTCTATCACTTTGAAGGGTTACGAAGTTATAAGGAAAAATTCGATCCGGTCTGGACTCCCAAATATCTGGCCTCGCCAGGCGGACTTGCCTTGCCTCATATCCTGACAGACATCGTCGCTTTGATTGCAAAACCTCACTCGGACTTAACAGGGACATCACCTCATGGACCATTGGGATAAAATCGAAGGGTCTCCCATTCACCTGGGAGAAACCTGGATCGCATCGGAGAATGCCTATAATTTTGCCCTGTATTCAAAACACGCGACGCAGGTTTCGATCCTCTTCTTTACCGAAGAGAATTTGAATGAACCCGTCTTTCAATTTCAGTTTGAACCGCATCGCAACAAAACCGCGGAAATCTGGCACTGTCGTATTCCGGCTCCCGAGATCAAACATGCCAAATATTATGCCTACCAGATAGCCGGCCCTTCCCCAGAAGGTCTCTTTGACTGGCACACTTTCGATCCGGAAAAACTATTAGTCGACCCTTACTCACGCAACATCTACTTCCCCCCCACATTTGACCGGCAGCTTGCCTGCCAGCCGGGAAGTAATATGGGCCGTGCTCCTTTATCTGTTCTGCAATCGATCAAATGTGCGTTCACCTGGGAGGACGATGAACCCATTCATCATACCTCTAATCTGGTCATCTATGAAATGCATGTCCGGGGCTTCACCAAACATAGTAGCTCCGGTGTTGCTGAAGACGCACGCGGTACTTTCGCCGGCGTCATCGAAAAAATCCCTTACCTGAAAGAATTGGGAGTGACGGCAGTCGAACTGATGCCCGTATATCAATTCGATACCCAGGACGGAAATTACTGGGGGTATATGCCCCTCGGTTTCTTTGCTCCTCACGATGGTTATTGCACGTCGCAAGAAACATGCGAACGTCATATCGAATTTTGCGAGATGGTCAAGGAACTGCATCGTGCGGATATCGAGGTCATCCTTGATGTCGTCTACAATCACACGGGCGAAGGAAATGAATTTGGCCCAACCTATAGCTTCAAAGGCATTGACAACACAACCTATTATTCAACGACAGGTAACCCAGACTCTCCCTATGCGAACTACTCTGGTTCAGGAAACACACTTCACACAGCAAACCGGGCAGTTCGCAAGTTAATAATCGACAGCCTGCAATACTGGTCCGGGGAGATGCACGTAGACGGCTTTCGGTTTGACCTAGCCAGTGTTCTTACGAGAAGAGCTGACGGGAGTATTGAAGAAACGAATCCAACCACTCTGGGTCAAATTGCTTCCGACTCGGCTCTGGCTGGCCGACGTTTTATCGCAGAACCCTGGGATGCGGGCGGAGAATTTCAACTCGGTTCAAAATTCCCCGGCCATCGCTGGATGCAATGGAACGCCGCCTATCGAGATACTTTACAGCAATTTGTTCGCGGCGACTCAGGCCGTGTTTCGGATCTGATGACCCGACTATATGGCAGTTCGGACCTCTTTCCCGATGACTGCATGCATGCCCTCCGACCGTATCAGAGCGTCAATTACATTACATCTCACGATGGGTTTTCCTTATATGACCTCGTCTCCTACAACGAAAAACGGAACTGGAAAAACGGCGAAAAGAACGTCGATGGCACACGCGACTATAGTTGGAATTGCGGCTGGGAAGGCGAAGAGGGTGCCTCGCCAGAAGTAATGCAGCTCAGAAAACAACAGGTCAAAAACTTCTTTTGTCTGCTGATGGTGTCTAATGGCTCCCCTATGTTTCGGATGGGAGATGAGTTTCTGCAGACACAAGAAGGAAACAACAACCCCTATAACCAGGACAATGAAACAAGCTGGCTCGACTGGAGCAGACTGGACACACACCGCGACATGTTTCGCTTTGTCAAATTGATCATTGCCTTTCGCAAGCGACATTCCTCTTTGTGCCGGTCACATTTCTGGCGAGACGATATCAACTGGTATGGGGTCACCCACTATGTCGATCTCTCAGAGAATTCGAAAACACTGGCATTCTGCCTGCACGGTGCAGAAGAGGAAGACGCCGACATTTATGTGATGATCAATGCTTCCGCAAACGCGTGTCACTTTGGAATTCATGAAGGGGCTCCCGGCGAGTGGAAACGAGTCGTCGATACCTCTCTGGCCAGTCCCCAGGATATACTGGAGCCGGAAGAAGTTGCTGTGGTTTCCTCATCCACGTATGATGTTCAAGCACGTTCTGTGGTGATATTAATGAAGTAATCGGATGCGTCATGCAACTGTCCATTAACTAAGATATTGATCGGGAGAAAACTGATGATTAGCCTCATGGAGGTGTTTGGCAGCCTGATGATTCTCTTTGTGATTGTCCTGTTTTCTCATCGCCAGATTAAACGATCGGCAGACCGAAAAAACAAAGAAAACCGCCAGGAAGGAGAGTCAGGACAGAACTCTGAGTAACCTCAGTCAAAGCCACTCGATAGCTAAGGAATCATTTTGAGGAAAGATCCGTCATTTTCATCTTGAGGGTTTCAATTATCTGACCTAAGCTACTGAATCGCGCCCGCGATAGTGATTGATCCATCGAAGCCACTTTACAGGAGGTAAAGGCTGTGAGCGAATTCCAACCACCACAATCTGGGGATAAGATTACTACTCGCTGCTGCGTTGTCGGCGGTGGCCCTGCCGGCCTGTTTTTAGGTTTCCTCCTGGCCCGTGCCGGCGTAGAAGTCATTGTGTTGGAAAAGCACAAAGACTTCCTGCGAGACTTCCGTGGCGATACCATTCATCCTTCGACACTGGAACTGATGCACGAGTTAGGAATTCTGGATGAATTCCTGCAAATTGCCGATAAGCATTTTGATTCGCTCGATTTCAATATTGAAGGCAAGCAGATCCCAGGCCCCTACTTCACCCACCTGCCCACCAAATGCAAATTTATTACGTTTGCCCCTCAGTGGGACTTTTTGAATCTACTCGCGAAACATGCCAGCGAATTTCCAAACTTCCAGGTTCATATGCAATCCAAGGCAACGAACCTGATCCATGAAGGCAATCAGGTTGTCGGCGTTAAAGTAGAGGGCGTTAACGGCGAATATGAAATTCGCTCCGACCTGGTAGTCGGAGCCGACGGACGAGGATCTGTGCTGCGAGTCGATGCGGGAGTCGAAGTCGTCGAAAAAGGAATTCCCATCGATGTCCTCTGGTTTCGCGTCGGAAAATCGAGTGAGTTACTGGATCACACATTGGGACGAATCAAGAATGGTCGGATGCTGATCACCGTTGATCGTGGAGACTACTTCCAATCGGGATTGATCATCCATAAAGGGTCCTTTGACGAAATCAAAGCGGAAGGACTGGAAGCATTTCGCAAGCGAGTTTCAGATATTTTGCCGGATCTCGCAGATGGTGTTGCCGCAATTGATGACTGGGAAAAAGTTCGTCTACTATCGATCCAGCTGAACCATATTACCAACTGGGCTCAACCGGGTCTCTTATTTATTGGTGATGCCGCCCATGCGATGTCGCCCGTTGGTGGAGTGGGCGTTAATCTCGCGGTCCAGGATGCCGTTGCGACTGCGAACCTGCTCGCCGATAAACTTTATACAGGCAAAGTCACACTCGAAGACTTAAAACAGGTTCAACACCGCCGTGAGCCCCCCGCACTCAAAACACAACGCATGCAGGTTTTCGCGCATCAGCGTCTGTTTGGCGGAAAGACCGCTCCCGGAAAACCGGTTTCGCTTTCCTGGGGCTTTCGTAAAGTCGCCGGCCTGTTCGCCCCGATCATCCGGAAAAAGGCAGGCAAAATCGTCGGCCTCGGCTTCCTGCCCGAACACATTCAGACTCCGGAACGAGCCCCCAAAGAAAGTGCTTCGTTGACCTAGTCGATATCAGATTCACAAAAGTACAAAAGAAGCTGGCGGTTCAGCCTCTTGAATTGTTAGAATGAATTCTGTTTCAAGGTGCCATTAGGTGCCTGACTCAAGTAGCATGCATCGACAATTGGGGGCTCAGGATGCGTCTAGGCTGTTTCAATCTACTGCTGTCTGTTATCGCTTTTCACCTGACCGTTCCCCTCCAGGCGGAAGAAATCACTCTCGATCCTTCCGCCATCAAAGCCGCGATCCAGTCATCAATCCCACTCATCGAAAAAGCGGCCGCAGGTTCTGCCCGCGAGCGGAAATGTTTTACTTGTCATAATCAGGCTCTGGCTGTGCTCGTGCTGGAAGAAGCAAAACAGCGAGGATTTACAATTGACGACGCCAACCTTGAGTTACAGATCAAGCATACCGCCGCCCATCTCAAACGCGGTCTGAAAAATTATCAGGCAGGCAAAGGTCAGGGAGGCGGGCCGGACACCGCCAGTTTTGCACTCTGGACTCTGGAACTGGTGGGACATAAATCGGATGAAGTCACAGAAGCAGTAACCGGCTATCTATTGGAACGGAACAAAGATAAAAACCACTGGATTCGAAATTCAACACGCCCCCCTTCCATGTCCAGTGATACGAACACGAATTATTTTGTCATCCGAGCGCTCAAAACCTTTGGCACCGAGGAGCAGCGTCCTCGAATCGATGCCCGGACACAGCAGGCACAACAATGGTTACTCGATCTGCAGCCTCAATCGACCGAAGAACGCGCCTTCCAACTCCGTTCGTTTCTGATCCTGGAGGTTGACGAAGCAGTCACCCAGGCTGCCATCACAGCATTGCTCAAAATGCAAAACAAAGATGGCGGCTGGTCACAACTCCCCGAGATGACCAGCGACGCTTATGCCACAGGAACGGTACTTGTCGCCCTGCTCCGCTCTGATCTCGTCTCCGCCGATCAGCCGGCTGTCAGACGAGGTATTCAATATCTGCTTAACACACAACTGCCCGATGGTTCCTGGCATGTGCCCACGCGTGCGAAACCGTTTCAGACTTATTTTGAAACGGGCTATCCGCACGGTAAGGACCAGTTCATTTCAGTCACCGCCAGCAGCTGGGCCACGGTGGCCCTGTTATTAGCACTGCCGCCAGAGAAATAACCCATGTTTTGCTAACAATCAGTAAAATCATCAAGAATTTTCAAATCGATTTCGCATTTTGGAGTCGATCTGTTATAAACCGAGCTAGGCTTATTTCGACGTGACCGGTTGAGGTCTAAGTTGTTTCTCCACAACACAGAGATCATTCTTGAGGATTGATGATTATGTTTAGCCGCATTTCCAACGGATGGGCGTTATCCAAACAAAGTTTCCGCGTCTTGATGCTGGATAAAGAACTCTTGTTGTTCCCGATCATGAGCGGTTTTGCCTGCCTGATGGTCTTGGCCAGCTTTGCGCTCCCACTGATCAACAGTAAATACGTCACGGTCATTATGAACGAGCATCAGGCCCCTCAAGATCCGCTGGCCTATGTCATTTTGTTTGCCTTCTATTTCGTGAACTACTTCGTCATTATCTTTTTCAACTCAGCGTTAATGTCCTGTGCCATCATCCGGCTCAAAGGGGGAAATCCCACGATCGGCGATGGTTTCTCGTCTGCCCTGAATCGGCTGCCGCAAATCACAGGCTGGGCACTGGTCAGTGCGACCGTCGGCTTCATTCTCAGACTGATCGAATCAAAATCAGAAAAGATCGGGCAACTCGTCGCCGGGCTGCTCGGTATGGCCTGGTCGATTACGACTTATTTCGTCATCCCAGTTCTCGTTGTGGAAAAAAAGAATCCCTTCGAAGCCATGAAACGCTCAGTAGGTATTCTTCGCAAAACCTGGGGTGAGTCTCTGGTCGCTAACTTCGGGATCGGCCTGATTGTCTTCCTGCTGATGATCCCCATCTTTGGGCTGATTGTAGGCGGCTTCATCATGATCGGATCGGTCAATGCAGTCATTGGTGGTATTATGATCGCAACCGGAATTGTCTGTATCTTACTTGTCTCACTGGTCTCTTCGGCCATCCATTCGATTCTGATTGCCGCGATCTACCTCTTCGCAGCAGAAGGCGAAGTTCCTGATCAGTTCGACCAATCACTGATCGAGCACGCGTTTACACACAAAAAAGCCAGATCGATTTGAGCCGTCACAGAATCAGTTTTTCGTCTGCTGATCCGCGTCCCGCCAGACCTGCCTGCATTCCAGAGGATAATCGGTCAACATGCCCTCGACACCCGCTGCGCGAATCTGTTTCCAGACAACCGGGTTGCGGCGGGCATCCCCTGCACCACCAAAGTTAAACAGGACCTGCTTCCCCTGCTGCTTGAGTCGATCGACTTCCGCTTTCTCTGCAACAAACGTCAGCAGAAACACATCCAACTGATTCTCTTTTAATCGCGCGTCAATGCTTTTGCGGTTGACGTTCTGTCCAATCCGAATGCGAGGATTCAGTTTCTTCAGCCGTTGGCTCATTTCCGCATTCTGATCAAACGCGAAACTGTCCTCGAACAGATCATATTTTTCGAGCAACTCCACCAGTTTCTTTTCGCCGTCGGGGTTCAATTGCTTGATGTTGAGCGCAATGATTGTATCCCCCTGCTTTCTCTCTTTGATCAACTTAAGTGTCTGTTCCAAAGTAGGAATTCGTGTCCCGGCGAATGCCGGATCAAACCAACGCCCCGCATCCAGTTGCTGTGCTTCCGCCCATGTCACATCACGAATGGACTTACTGGGGCCATTGGTTGTTCTCGGCAAGCTGTCATCATGAATGATCACCAACTCTCCGTCTTTGGTAGTGCGGATATCCAGTTCAAAACCAATCCTCAAATCCAGGCAGACACGAAACGCCGGCAGCGTATTTTCCGGAGCGTGACGCAACATTCCCCGATGGGCAATCAGAACGGGATCAGCGGCAGAACTCACCTGAGAGAGAACACAGAAGCAGATACAAAACAGACTCAGTCTGACATTGATTGATTTCATGATTAATGAGTGCCCTTCACCTGGCAGCATTTCTGAGGAATAAAATTGACTCTACGGTACCATTCATCAGAATAGAATCGAGAAACCAGATCACATCGAACTGGATTCTGCTTGAAGACCATCCTGACAGTGGAATATCATTATAGATACCATTCTGCCCCCTGTCTGTCACCTGAATCGGAAATAAAAATGCATTACCTGAGACCTTTCCTCTTTGCCCTGTTATTCATGACACTTCCTCTGAACGCGGCAGAGACGGAATTCGAATTGCAATTAACTTCTTCCAGCTATCAGCGATTCATCACTCGGATCAAAAAACAAGGCTTTGCACTCACGGATGTCAGCGTCACGCCGGGAAAACGCTTCGACAGATTCATGGCCATTGCGGTGAAACAACCGGGCCAGAACACATGGAAGGCCCATCATGGTCTTGACGCCCGACAGCTGGAAGAAAAACAAAAACAATACGCCAGTGAAGGTTTTCAGCCAGTTGTCATCAGCGGCTACGAACGGGGAAACACATCACGATTCGCCGTACTCTGGGAAAAGAACGATCAAGCCGAACATATCATTCGGCATTCACTTTCGAATACCCAACTACAAGACACACTCAATGAGTTAAAGCAGAAAGGTTTTATTCCGTTTAAACTGGATGGCTACATGCTCAATAACCAACCGGTCCATGCCGGGATCTGGGTGAAACGAAATGATGTCACCTGGGATGCGACCTGTAATGTTCCTTCAGACCAGTTTCAAAAAATCTTCGAGGACGTTTCTTCTCAGGGTTTTCGTCTGATTGATCTCTGCGGCTATGTGATTGATCGCAATCCTGTCTACCATGCAGTCTGGTATAAAGAAACGGAACCCGCCTGGATGTCACAATTCCATCTGACCCTGAAACAGTTCCAGGCAGAAGACAAAAAAATGCAGGATCAAAATTACCAACTCACGAATATCGATGGCTATCGAATTAACAACCAGCCCTTCTTCAACGCCATCTGGGTGAAAGAAGAAAACAAAACAGAATCCTCTATCTGGAAAAACGCCGATGAGATTCCGGTCTCAGGAAAAGAACAAAAAGAGTTCGCCTCCCTGGACCGTTCCGTCAAAGAATTCCTGCTGGAGCACCAACCTCCGGGAGCCGCGGTCGCCGTCAGTTATCGGGGTCGGCTCGTCTATGCGCGGGGGTTCGGCTATGCAGACCAGGAACAGAAAATGCCGGTTCAACCCAACAGCCAGTTCCGGATCGCCAGCATTTCTAAGCCGATCACTGCCGTCGCGATTATGAAACTGATTGAAGAAGATCAACTGGAATTAGATACCAGGGTCTTTGATATTCTCAAGAAGTATCAGAATGAACTTTCCAAACAGGGTGTAGATCCTCGACTGAAAGAGGTGACGATCCAGCAATTACTTAACCATACTGGAGGCTGGGATCGAAGTGTCTCTTTCGACCCGATGTTTCGATCGGTTTCTTTCGCGAAGCAATTGGGAAAGAAACCTCCTGCTGAAGCCGATGACGTGATTCAGGTCATGCTGAAACAGCCTCTCGATTTTAATCCCGGAGAACGTTATGCTTACTCAAACTTCGGCTACAGCCTGCTGGGCAGAGTCATTGAAACCGTAACCGGAAAACCGTATCACGAGTATATGCAGCAAACGATCTGTGCCCCGCTTCAGATGACACATACAACCCTCGGAAAAACGCTGCTGAAATACCGAGAACCGAATGAAGTCAAATATTACAGTCCCAGGGTAGGAACCTCTATCTTTACACCAGAGGGAGAGGTGGAACAGGTGCCTCAACCCTATGGTGCCTGGTATCTGGAGGCGATGGATTCTCATGGCGGCTGGATTTCTTCTGCACCCGATCTGGTCCGATTTGCAACCGCATTCAATGACCGCGAGCAGTGCCCGATTCTCAAAGCGCCCACGATCTCACAAATGTTTCAGCGCCCGGAAGGCCTGGCCGGCTTTAATCAGAACGGAGACCCCAAAGCCGTCTTTTATGCCTGTGGCTGGTCAGTGAGATCCTTTAACAATCGGGACAGCGAAAATCATTGGCACAACGGTGCACTACCAGGAACGTCTACCATTTTGGTAAGACGTCGCGATGGGCTCAACTGGGCCATCCTGTTCAATACACGCTATGGAAAAGAGAAAAAGAGTTTATCGTCTCTGATCGACGGGCAGATGCATCGCTGGGTAAACCAGATCGACAACTGGCCTGAAAAAGATCTCATTGACCAGAACTGACATTGATGCCCTTCAGATCAAACAGGCTTATGGCTTCAAATGGGTATCAAAGAACTCGTAAGCTGTCTCCCGTGTTGCCGGAGGAAAATCATGCTTTGCGTTGGGGTAAACGGCCTGTAAATTTTCTGGCTTACCAGCCAGATCGTAAACTGGTTTCGCAATCTGAATCACATCTTAAACTCCCGAAACTTCAAAGTTGCTATCTTCCACCGGCGAACAGGCAAGAAACGCCCGCGGTGCAAAGCTGGCTACGATTTCGGTAAAATCAAATGGAACCAGATCGGGGTTATTCTGATATTTGCTATTAATTAATGGCATATAGCGATCGCTGGTCCAACCTTTCAGCTTCCCGCCATAATATTTATGAAAACGGGTAAATCCACAGCTGGAGACCAGCGCTTTAATGCGGGGATCAAAGGCAGCCGTAAACATCGTATTGTGACCTCCCAGCGAATGCCCGATACAGCCAATTTTCCCATGATTCACATAATCCAGCGACTGCAATAAATCGATTGATCTCATATTGTCATAAATGGCCTTCATCGTCCCACTACGATATTCAGGATGCGCCTTGAAATCATAAGGGTACTCACCAAAAGATGGATAATCGGGAGCCAGCGTCACATAGCCCCGCTGCGCCAACTCAAGTGCATACTTCAGATTCGGCAGCCCGTTAATCCCCGCTGGTTCTTCTTTGCCGATTTTTGAATTTGTTTGATGCAGACATAACACCGCCGGCACCGGATGCTGCTTGCTGGCTGAGCGTGGGATAAACAAATAAGCTTGCACTCGCTGTTGAGCATCGTCGGTATGATAAGAAATTTTCTGGCGTTTCAGCGTACCAATGCTGGTCTCTTCCAGCACCTTCATCTCCAGAGGAACCGGCTGCGCAGGACGAGGCACTTCTCCCATTACGGTCTGCATGTTTGCTAGAATATGCTGACGGCGTATTTTCCAGTCTTCCCAGGTTTTAATGGGCTGTTTCTGGCCACTCCGGTTCAAAAAATACGAAAGGTCAAGATGCTCCTGGTAAACGGGAGCTCCTTGACTCTGTTCTGTACGTTGATCGTCCGCCAGCAGCCCGGAAACATAACCTGACAGACAAACCAGTAATCCACAGATCCGCAGCATTTTTGATCCGCCTTTCAGACAGGAAGAATTTGGACTGTCTCTGCTTTTCTATCGTCACTTACTTGGAATCAGCCTGCTTTGACTCCGGCTTGACGGGCTCAGCCGCTGTTTCCAGAATGTTTTTGATAATCGAATCCTTCAGTTTTTTATGATCCGATTCCACATCAATCAGCAGATTGTTTCCGAAGATCACATTCGTCGTCGGTTCAATCACTTCAACGGCTTTGGGGCGCACAGAAGAAAACAGGTTACCGGAAACCGTAACACCACGCGTTTTGTCCAGCGTCAAGCCGGCGGCTTTGAGGTCATTCGTACGACGTTTGACATTACCATTGCCGATATAGCTGTTCGAGAAATTATTCCCGGTGACGGTGATCCGTCCGGACTTGGGACCAATCCGCAAAGCATCTTTAGCCAGCAGAGTAAAAGTATTCGCACTGACGGCACAGCCGTGCGCGTCATCCAGAATGATGCCGCTGCCGTTATGGGCAATCACATTCGCAGACAACGTAATCCCGTAACATTCCCGGTCCAGAACAATCGCTCTACCTTGACACTCTTCAATCATGTTGGCACAGACAATTGAACCGTAGGTATTTTCGATGATCACACCATCGCGGAGATGGTCATCCAGGTTGTTGCCGCTCATACACAGGTTAAAACCGTCCATGCAGTGAAGTGCATCCAGATTTTCTTCAAAGTGATTGGCAGAAACGACGATATCATGGCAGCCGATCGTATTCAGACCAGTTGCTTTATTGTAAGTAATCAAACAGTCGGAAACGCGTGGATCTTCAAAACAGAAATCAAGAAAGATGCCGTCACTGCCGTGATAGCTACAGGTCACGCCATGAATATAAATTTCCTGCACCCACTTGGCATTAATCCCCCGTCCGCTTTTCTCATTTCCGGTAACCCGAAAATTCTGTAACTGCACACGCCAGATACGCGGCTTGGGATCTTTCTTCCCATCAGGGAGTTTGGCGTCTGCCGGCGGGTGAATGGCAATCGCATCTTTGCCTGCTTCGTTTTTGTTATGAATGTGTGTCGCAGAGCCAGCTCCCATAATTAACACATCGCCTTTGGTGATCACCAGAGGCTGATCAATTTCAAACTTACCGGGTGGTAACAAAACCACTCCCCCCTCATCCGGTATCGCATCGATGGCTTCTTGAATCGAAGCATAATTAATCGCATGAATCACAGGCCGTGCACCGGCCAGTTTGGGCTTTTTAGAAGAAGGCTGGTTTTCCTGACCAGCGGCGACCAGATTGAGATTGAATAGCAGAGCCACAATCAAAAATGAAAACAGCACAGAAGTTTGAGAACGTTTCATAACAGGCAGGACCTCTCATTAATTAAGAAGCGGGGCAAGAGCATCAGGGCAACTCCGATAGAGCCAACCACTCACAACGAATTCGTAAGAAAGCTTGCTGAACCCAAACAAATTAACTTTCTTACGTAATTAACTCCATGACAACCGAATCAAAGTCGAGAGTCAAGCAGCAGGCGATTCCGATACATAAATTGGATTGTTTCATCTCGACTCTAAGCCTGCACGAAGTACGATGTGAGGCGCCGTCTTCTTTTTTAAAAATCGAATTCGATGAAGCAATCAGCCAAAATGAAGGTCTCTTGTTTTTTATCGTGGGAATGCTAGAATCCTCTTCCTCAACAGTTGCATCCATTTCTAATTTCAGTAACATAAGTAGAGATAACAAGTTGCACCTGTTTTTCCACGGCAAGGAAACAAGAAAATAGCGGAATCGTTGTTTTTCAGGTAACCAAAGCCTGCGAAAGACAGTCTAAATGAGACATGCACCCGTAGCTCAACTGGATAGAGCACCGGTCTTCGGAACCGGGGGTTGGGGGTTCGAATCCCTCCGGGTGTACTTTTTCAAGTCATTTCAAAACCACAACTTACAAATCCAAGGCCTTAGTCACTCAGACGAAGGCCTTTTTTGTTCCCCCCACTTATCCCCCCACTAATGCGATTTGACACATTACGATTTTTAGTTATTGAGAGTTTCTATCTTCCTTTAGTGATTGTCACATTTGAAAAGGTTTGCAATTAAATTATAGATTTGAATGTATTCACTGATTTCAAATTCCAACAGAAACGTACAGTGCTATAATCACTAATCAAATCAAACACTAACTTTCATCATTTACAACTATTAAGTTAATTCTAATCACCTCTTGATAGTATCGAGAAAATCACAGGCCCCATTGATAGACCAGAAACCTCAAAAACATCACAGATTATGGTAACTAAATAATAAAGGATTATTTTAATGGCGATACGAGCGACTCCTTCCAAAATAACTGCAGGAGAAGGATTCGACTTTGAAGATTATGTTGTTGCCCACTTTCTTATTCTGTTACTACTTCAAAAGGCTCCATTAAATCCAGATTATGGTTTCGTTTCACGCCTCGATTTTCAGACCAAAACTCTCGGATGGTTCCTCGATGACTTATTGATTACACTCAAAAGTCCATCGGGAATAAAACGTTGGGCACTTTCTATAAAAAGTAACACTCAATTTTCAAGTAAAAAAGCACCGCAAGATTTTACCAGAGCGATATGGCAGCAGTTCCTCTCTTCAGAAAAGATTAATCCCCATTTTGAGATCGACAGTGACTTTCTTGGAATGGCAACAGCACCTCATGGGACAAAAGTATGGAAATCGATACAAGGTCTTCTAACAAAGGCGCGTTCTCAGCATTCTGCTGACCTCATGAATCGCATTTCCCTTCCTGGATATGCAGCGAACGAGGGGCCTTTACTTGCAAGTCTCCAATGCCCAAATGATCTCGCTGATATGAATGAGGAGGAGACAGTACGACTAGTTTCATGTATCTTTATTGAACAGTTTGATTTTCTTGAAGAACCTTCAAAAGATTATAGAGCGGCTATTGAATTCTGCCGAATGGCGATACGCTCTGAATCACCAGATGACGCAGTGGCACTATGGGAAAACTTGGTCGTTCTAGCCAAAAAAGCTAGACCTAAAAGTGGTTATTACGATCTTCCAAAGCTTGCCCAGCAACTTCGTAACTCACACGATTTGAAAGCGTTTCCTCGATATAAAGATGACTGGAATAAGATCGAAGAATGGACTAGAAAACGTCTGGAGCTAGTCCATATGAACATCGGCCCTGATATCAATTTAGAAAGAGTAAATCAGCGCCAAAAAGTTCTCGATGCAGTTAATACACACCCGGCAATCGCAATCTTAGGACAATCCGGGGTTGGAAAGACTGTTCTCCTCAAACAATGTACTGAGACATGGAACCGAGAACAACTTTTCGTCTGGATTGACGCATCTCTACTGGAAGAAATTGAACTTGATGAACTCGAAACGCGACTAGGTATCCGTCATCCTCTCCATGAGTTATTTGCGGCCATTCATAATCAACAGTTATTTCTTATCCTAGATGCTGTAGACCGACTAGTTTCAAGATCCTCGATATCTCGTCTTTCCGCCCTCATTCATGCAGCCGTGGATACTAAAGTAAGCTCCGTTCGAATACTAATATCCTGCCAACCTGAAGAGTGGAAAAGAATTTATACCGAATTGATCAGGGCTGAATGCCCAATCAATAACTGGCAAGAGTTAGTTATTCAATCGCCAACTATTACCCAACTAACATCTGTCTGGGATAAGTTTCCTTCACTATTAACTCTTGCAACAAGACCACATCTTTCAGAAATCATTAGAACACCACGTATACTTGATCTTCTAGCAAGTCATTTATCAGCTGGTAAGAATATCAATACAGATAATTGGGTAGGTGAATCAAGCCTAGTAGATTGGTACTGGGAATCAGTAGTCAAAAATGGACATTTTGGTATTGAACGTTCAAGCTTCTTGCAAAGACTTGGGCAAAAACAAGCAGATCATGGCATACAAAACACTCCACTTATTGAACTTTTAGAAGGAAGCCAGTGCCTTTCAAGTCTCATTACAGATCGCATCTGTGTTGAAAAAGACGAAAAAATTGCATTTGCTCACGACTCAATCGGAGATTGGGCAAGGCAAAGAGTAATTATCGCATCTACTCAGAATCTAGATGACTTTCTTGCCACTCGAACATGTCGCCCACATTGGCATCGTGCCATCCGTTTATACGCTGTACATCTACTAGAAAAAAATAAAGACACGTCTGAATGGGCAAACCTCATTGATCGTATTCCAAAGATCACAGACTTTCTGCTTGATGCTGTTATCTTTGCCACAAACCAAACAAGCCTTCTTAAACTCATCTGGACAGTATTAGTCAGACAAGAAGGAGAGTTACTGAAAAGGTTTCTCAGGCGATTCCGTCATATAGCATCACAACCTAATCAGAAATTGGTGCAAGCACTCTCAGAAAATGGTCAAGGCAATGCATTCTCTCGAACAATTAATCGAGATCCACGATCGTTTTGGGCATCATGGGTCGCCGCGTTCCAGTTTTTTGAACATCATCTTGAAGACCTTCGCATGTACGCTGCAGTTGAGAGTGCCAATCTTGCTCAGACTTGGCTAACGATGACGCCACTGGATTTCCCGGGAAGATCAACTGCAGCACGCATCGCTGTGAGTGTTGCAGAGGATATGCACCAGAGCCGATTAACAAACCGCTATTTAGAAGACGAAGATGCTTCGATCTGCTACTCAGCAGCACTCGCTGCAGCTCACGAATTACCAGACCAACTTTCCACTCTTATCATGCAGGCGTGTTCATTGACCCCTGTCGATTTTGAAGTGAAAGACGATGGTACTAAATTGACAATGGATAATTCTGTCAAAGACCGACGGCGTAAAAGATTGCAGACCCAGTATCAATCTCCGTCTTGGCCCGACGGACCATTATTTGAAGTTGATGAAGCTTTTCTCGATGCTTGTATCAGTAGAAGTCCACCAGAAGTTTTGATGGAGATCAATCCAACACTCACACGCCAAATGTTACTTGCGGTGCTCGTTGAAGTTAAATGCAATAGATCATTTGATAGCGATTCTTCATATTTTTCTGATGATGATGTAGCCGTAAAACGGCTCATGCAATTTCACTTCCCTTTTTATTTACAGGGACCATTTCTTCCTTTCCTCCAAATCTCACCAGATGAAGGGATACAAACAATTGTTAGATTAGTTAATCATGCCACTGACCGTTGGTGTGAACTACCTAAATACCCAAGAAATCGTCCAATCAATGAAAATGGTATCCCAATATCTCAAAACGGAAACCGTCTTCAAGGGGAATATGAATGCTTTTACTGGAATCGTGGAGTAAGTAGTTGTAATGGCGCAGTCGCTTCATCGCTGATGGCTCTCGAAAAATGGCTTATAACTCTTTTCGAAAACAAGCAATCGATAGAATGCTATATAGGAAATATTTTTAAAGAATCTAAATCTGTTGCGATGATTGGCATGTTGGCGGACCTGGGTAGACAAAAACCTGATCTATTCAAAGGCATTCTCAAACCTATATTATTAACTCCAGAATTCTATGCTTTCGACTTTTTTTATAATGATTCAGGATTCAATTTTCTCGGGCCGCAAATTGATACTCGATATGGAGAAAGCTACTTTAATGAACAAAGAGATTGGCTAACGGCACAATTCCGTAAACAACCACTCATCAAAATTGCAGCTATCATGTATGGCTCTGATCCAGAGTTTAGAAGTTGTATTCTTTCAGAAATTCAGAATTGGTCAAAACGATTAAATGAAGATATCCCCAAAGATCTCATTGCAATACTAGAACATCTATATTGCGTCTTCTCTCCAGATTCATGGACCAAAGAGCCTACTGACACTAATTCCGAAGTTTGGATATTCAAGCAAGATTTCCAGTCTAATGAATCGAGCAAAGACGAGCAGCTCAGTGATCTCAATCCATTCGAAAAATGTGAGGTTCTAGTTCAAGGATGCTGTGACTCTATTTCCGATCCTACCAGATTCCATTCATCGGCTCTTGAGGAATTTTGGGAAATGGGTCAACAAATTCGTTCAGAACTCCTGACTGAAGATAGTGATTTAGAATTTGAAGTGCTACAGGTTGAAACAGCGATAGCAGCATTACTTTTATCTATAAATGCAGAGTGGTTAAATGAATATCCGGATCGCCTCTCTTGGTGTGAAACACGTCTTCAAAGATTCACTTTCGAATTACTAGCCTATAAACAGTCAAACGATACAACAAGGTTATTCACTCCAGCATTACTTTTAAATGTAGCTGGCATTGCACCTCGGATATGGGTAAATCATCTAGATGACAAAAAACATCGGGAATGGATTGCCATTATTGCAACCCATTTTGGTAATAAAATAACAACAATTCTTTTGAAAGCCGCTTTTGAAGTCAGAAACGCAATCGGAAATTCATTTCCTCAACTTGTACATCTTGTCCTTCGTTTTTCTTCTGCAGATTGGGAACACCATTCAGAAATAAAAAAATATCAAGATGAAGATATTTTTGATATGGACAAATGGTGGAATGCCGAATCTAAAACGTTCATCACAAATTCACTCAATCCCAAATTCCCACATTTTAATTCGACATGGCAAAGTCAACCTCGAGTCTGGTATGCAAATAATCGACATAATGATCGTGACACCTTTCATCTCGTACCTCCAATGTCAGACTCGATCGTACAAGCTGCACTATCTTGGATTCCTCCTTTGAATGATGCCACATCCCAGGAAGAAAGAAATTCATGGATCTTCCTTTGGCAAGAAGCCCTCCATATGAGTACCTTTCTTGCTCAAATTCGAGACATAGATGGTAATATTCTCTTAGATATGCATCTTGATGGTGGGATGCCATATAGGTTCGATAAGTGGATATTTGGAAAAATTGCAGAGGTAATTCTAGAAAGCAATGACGTAAATGAAGTACGTCCTTTATGGCAACCCATTATTGCACTTGGAAGACAATGCAGTTGGTGGGTGAGGGAATTTCTTTATCCCTGGTTTTTGGGGTCGCTAAAATCTGGTGACCAAGAGACCTTTTTTCTGATTTGGAGAGAAATGGTTCAGATGGCTCTTCAGACCAACACATGGATAGAGTATCGAGAACAGAGTCGAATGCATGGAAACGATCTTTGGTGCGACTTAATCGGCGTTGACAAGTCCTATCACTTATACTGGCAAAGTGAACATAAACATGTTTTCAAACAATTAACTGAATGGTACGAGCCTGTTGCCATACGAGTCTTGATTTTACCTGACACAGCTATAAATCTAATTCGATGGTTAACTTTACCTGCTGCAGAGTCAGTTCTCATACCTTCTCTAAATTGGATTCTTAAGGTCGCAAAGGACCACCCTAACTGGCTTAACCATGAAGAGCATCTGGGAAATGAAATTGCATGTCTTCTAGATCACTGTTGGAAATCAAAAGAGATTGAGTTTGGATTCAATTCAGACGATTCATTCCACGAGCTCGTCCGACTTCTCTCAGAACGGCAAAATCCATTGGCGATGGACCTTGAAGACAGAATTGCAAAAGGAGAAATATAACTCTTCCTATTTTAAACGGTAGTAGCCAGTAGTTAACCTGTCAGTTTATCCCAGCTTCACACATTTGTCAGAGAGCTAGAGGTTGGCCAAATACAAACATTCGGGTTAATGATCCGTTTGGTATTCGTTTCATGAAACCAGCTGATTGGTGATGAGGACAACAATCCCTGATTGGTATTATTTGGATTTGCACAGGTACCATTATAGTTTGCAACAATTCGGTGTGGTGTTGATTGGCCGCTTGGTGAATGAAGACACGGTGACCGCCATTCCACGCGTGTAGTAGGTGAGTCGCACTGAACCCCGTATCCAGTCTCTGAGAAAACCACTGCACTGGCGATGCTTTGAGATTTCGTACGGACCATTCCAAATCGATGCTCGACGTTCGTGGCATAGTCCATCACCGCAAAGAGCCACCGATGATATCCCTCAGAATCTTCATCAACGCGCCAAACACGATATCGATACCAACGATCGCATTCCCATGAAAACGGTGTGTTGTTTACCCCAACCCCCCCGTGTTCTTCCCAGTCTGATTTGCCTCCCCAGTTGACGCCTTTGTTGTTATTGTCTTGAAATTCGGGAGTACCGGACCATTGAAAACCTCCATGAGCCCACTCGTCGTGATGAGTAAAGTTCACTTGTAATGAGAAGAAATAAAGCCATTTGCGATCTGCGGATGCAGGAAAGTCCGTAATGTGAACGTCAACGTCGTACGCATAAATATCTGTGACTTTAGATTCGAGATAAGTGTAAGATGATTTCGGTTCCATAGCATTCGCCAAACGTCTTGTATAACCAGGCCGTTGCGGTTGATAACTCCATTTGTAAACGCGCTGTCGACGGCTTCGCGTGCATCGTATTGTTCAAGTAAGCCGCTATCGCGGCGTAGTTTTCATTGCTGAATTATAGTGAAATTTCTGAAAAAAGTCGAGCATTTGCCTCAAGTGGGAGCCACGTTTTCTCTTTGTGTTCCAATCACTTTACGAAAGAGAAGATCTGATGGCGAATTACAACAACTCTGTCCGCTCCGAATATTTCAACGGCAAGCTTTATGATCAGATGACTGACGACCTGCATTTGGCCGGCATGGCACAGCGAACCATCCACGGCTACCTGCGAGCAGTCCGGCAATTGGCCGACTATTCAAAGCGTTCGCCCGACAAAGTTACCGAAGAGCAACTGCGGCAGTGGCTCCTGCACTTGAAGATCGAGAAGCAGTTTGCGTATGGATCGCTTCGAGTTGCTTTTAGCGGAACCAAGTTCTTCTTTACCCGAACTTGCCGGCGTGATTGGAGAACACTTTCCGAAACCAAACTTCAGAATATTCAATCGCTTCCGGAAGTCATCACCCCAGGCCAAGTGCAGCAAATCATTGATGCTTGCACGACGATTCGGATGGCTACGTTCTTCTGGACTGTCTATTCCCTCGGACTACGAATCGATGAAGGACTCAATCTTCACGTCGGAGATATCGACGGACAACGCATGATGGTTCATATCCACCGTGGCAAAGGGGCCAAGGACCGCTACATCCCCTTACCATCATCCACCTTGGTGTGGCTGCGAGAATACTGGATAACTCATCGTAACCCGACGTTTCTGTTTCCCGCTGATGGCCGCAATCATCGCCAGGGGGCGACAGCCACGACACCAATGAGCATGACTGCTGCCCAGGGAGCGATCAAGAAGATCACCAAACAATTGAAGTTTGGCAAAAAAGTATCAACCCATACTCTGCGGCACTCGTACGCCACTCATCTCCTCGAAGCGGGAGCAAGTCTCAAGGCGATTCAGAAGTACCTCGGTCACACCAGCCTCCAGACCACGATGATTTACCTGCATCTTACCGAGACCGCTGAGGCCGACACCCAGAAGTTGATCAACCAGCTCTTTGTTCGAAAGCCGCTGCCACAAAGGTTTAGCGACAAGTAGATGCCGACCGTTGCCGATGCACTTCGGCAACACGCTCCCGGTTACCTCGAATCGTTCAACCAACGCGTACCGCTAGGCCACCGCAAGGTACTCAGCTACATCATGCGTTGCCGAACGGGCAGACTCGGGAGTGTCATCTATCGGTGCAAGTCTTGTGAGCGAACGCATTGGGTCGGACGGTCGTGTGGAAACCGACACTGCCCCAATTGCCAAAAACTCAAGACAACGTTGTGGCTCGCCAGCCAAACCGAAAAGATACTGCCAGTGCAACATTTTGTCGTGACGTTCACGGTTCCTCAGGAGCTGCGGCCACTGCTGCGCGCCAACCAAAAAGAGGGCTACAACGCGATCTTCAAAGCGGGTAGCGAAACAATTCGAATGTTACTCAAGGTTCCCCGGAACCTTGGCAGTGACAAGATTGGCTTCTTTGGCGTGCTCCACACCTGGGGCCGCGACTTGCAGGCTTACCATCCTCACGTTCACTTCGTTGTTCCCGGCGGTGGAGTGAGCAAGGACGGAAAGCAATGGTTACAGGTCAACAAAGACCAGCTGTTTCATCCGCGTCCTGCCTTGCAGCTGTACAAACAGCGGTTCGCCGAAGCGATGAAGGAAGCCGGTTTGTATTCCAAGTTGCCTGACGGCGTCTTGAAAAAGAACTGGGTCGTGAACATCCAACCTGTCGGTGATGGCCGGGCGGTGTTGAAATACCTTTCGCCTTACGTTTATCGGGTGGCCATCAGCGACAACCGGATCGAACAAGTCGATGAAAAAGGAGTTACGTATCGGGTCAAGCTGACGGGCAGTCATCACTACGTGTCACGACGGGCAACCGGGCAACAGTTCGTCGCGAGTTTCGCTCAACATATCTTGCCAAGTGGCTTTCAGAAAATTCGCTACTACGGCTGGATGAGCCCCAACCACAAACTAAAACTGGCAGAAGTTCGTTGGCTCGTCTGGCTCTGGCGTGGATGGACGTTCTGGCTTGGCAGCGCCATGCTTCAGCCAAAAGTCACCAAGCCGCCCGCTCCAACGTGCAGCGACTGTGGAGGCGAGTTGGAACTGCTGGCGATCACCAACGAAACGGGCAAGCTGATCTGGCAACGACAGCTTCAGGCGCGGGGGCCACCATGATCCTTGCCGAATACCTACAATTCGAAATTCGAAAATCGCAACCGGGAAGCGAGGCGAGGAAGATATGCGCCTTCATCGCATTCGCATCGAAAAATGGACCGAAAACTCCACTAGCTATCGAAAAAACTGCCACTTGGATACCACCAAGAGTCAAACAAAGGCAATCGCCCACGTGTCCATCGCAAACTGGGCTATCAATCGTCCGCTCCAAGGCAGGCTGCTGGAAGCAAATCCCATAGGCGCCCCCTCGCTAACGGCCTTCCTGAACAGAGAATTTGAACATCGGCTCCGTTCCTGCGTCACTACGCGATGTCAAATTCTTATTTGTTGTGTGCGTCATCCTACGCCAAGGTCTATCACAAATATAGCGGTTGGAACAACCTTGTCATCGTCGACACCGAGTTGTTCGACAACAATTTCTTTGACGATTGAAAACACAGTGTTATAGGCTGCTTCAGCGTGTAGATTCGTTGCGATACTAAGTCCAACTATCCGTTTCGCTACGCATCCAAACATAGTATATCCGTTTAGAGGTTGTCTCATAACGTCAAAAAAAGTGAACGGTTTGGCGCGTCTTTTGCATGAAGTGTTCTCCTGAAAGGAGAATTTCTTATGTATATGACGCTGGTCTGGTGGCCCAAACGAAAACGGGTTTCCACAAAAACAGCGTCCAGGACGGAACGCCCGGTCGTTTTGACCGATAAACAATGGTCTTTAGTCGCAAAACTGTTTCCCTGGACTCCCCCTTCCAAAAAGGGAGGACGTCCAAAAGCCCATCCACGAGATTGCCTGGAAGGCATTCTCTGGATTTTGGTGACAGGAGCACGATGGAAAGATTTACCAAGAGAGTATCCCTCAAAAGCGACGTGCCATCGACGTTTCCAGCAATGGACGATCGAAGGGCGGCTCTTATCTGCCTGGCAAATCATCTTGGAACGAATGGATGATGCTGGCCAGATTGATTTCTCGGAAACCTTTGCTGATGGCACTTTTGCCTCGGCAAAAAAAGGGGTAGAAGAGTTGGCCCGACTCGTCGTGGCAAAGGCACAAAGGTCATGATTTTTGTCGATCGTCACGGGACACCTGTGGCGATCGACACAGAATCGGCCCGTCGTAGCGAAGTCAAGCTGATCGAACCGCTGCTTGAAAAAATCACATTGCAAAATCGACAACCCGAGCGACTTGTTTATGACAAAGCCGCCGATTCGGACTCGTTGCGCAAACGGCTGATGGAAAAGAATATCGATCTGATCTGCCCGCATCGAAAATCGAGAGTCAAACCGCCGACGCAAGATGGTCGAAAGCTTCCACGCTTCAAACGACGTTGGATTGTGGAACGCAGTATTGCCTGGCTCCACAACTATCGTCGCATTGTCACGCGCTGGGAATATCACGATTACCTCTACGAAAGCTTTGTAATTCTTGGGTGTTTATTTACACTATTAAAAAGGTTTTGAGATGCCCTCTAGTATTCGGGGACAAATACTTTTATCCGACGCGTAATAATATTCTCAAATCGAATTGAGTAAGCTCCGCAGCTTCTTCAGTTCTTCATCTGAAAATTGAGACATTTCATTCCCAGAATCCTGTTTTACTGAATCGCCTGCTAGCTTTTCATGAACTTCCCCTGCAGCGGCCTGGGCAGCCTTAGTTGCACCATAGAACTTTTCCGTGGTTGCAAAATCTTTATGTCGTAGAATGATCTTGAGCGTTTCTGCAGAAACTCCCGCATTGATCAATCGGTGGGCACAACCACGTCTCAAATCATGGGCCGAAGCATATTTCAGCCGGCGACCTGCTTCTTCATCAGGTTGTTGAACGACAATCCGGGCTTGCTCCCCAATCATCGAAATAATGCGACTGACACGTTTTGCTGTTAGTCTTTGTTCTTTTCGCTGAGCCTGTCTGCAGGACTGTTTTTCTGCTCTCGCTTTGAGTTTTGTAATCGCAGTGGAATCGATTTCACCCTGGTGACGATTAAATTCTTCTCCCCGTTTGATTTTCGCTCTTGTGAGCCATTTTCGGACTGTCGTTTCAGAAACGCCGCAAGCTCTTGCGATCGCAGAATTATTATAGTCCGCTGCCAGTTTCGCGAGATCGGTGTTCGTCGGCCTGAACCATTCACTGTCCACTTTAATCTGATATTCCATCGCTAGGGGATTCACTACCCAACCTTTGCGATCCTTCTCAGGAACCTGATCCAAAAGCACCTGCAATCCTGGCAACATTGGAATTTCCTGGGTCTTACCATTTTTCTGCGTAGAGGGAATGATCAATGTGGGATGCAAATTCTGGTGACGCGGCCAAACGGGGTGAATCTTTCTTTCATCATCCCATGAGAAATTCATCACATCCCCAATGCGAAATGCACTCTCCCAAAGTATCTGTAAAACAAATTGCCAGGACTCTGCTGGTTTCTCGCCCACGACCTCTCGAGTGGCATCAAGCATACTCTCAAATTCCTCAATGGTCACCGGCCGCCCCTTCATCACATCATCTACACTTAGTTTTGTGATTGGTGGAACTTGACCAACCCAGCCATGACGATGGCAATACCGCACGAACGCCATAACTGCCCCCATCATCGTGTTGACGGTGGTCAGAGATCGAGTTTCATAAACCCCTTCTTCACCGGCAAGCAACCGATCCTGTAGATATTCCAAGACAGTCAGTGTTGTGTATTCTTCGATGTTCGCATTCTCTGGCAGCTTCATCTTTTTCCGGTAATTTTCAAAGATTCGACTGGCGATTTGAACTCGTCCAATCGCTGTTTCCAGAGACTTTGGTCGCATTCGGGTCTTGCAATGTTCATAGTAATGTTCGAAGCAATCCTGCCAACGCATGTCGCTAACACGTTCCCTATCACCTCGCATCACCGACGGAGTTGGCAAACGCGTCTGAATTTCCAGTTCTTCAGTTATCACACCACCCGATTCGATATAGCGACCATTCAACAAACGCTCGCGACACTCTCTCATGATCCGACGGGCTTCTCGACGTTCACGAGTCCTGCAACTCTTTCTGATCCGTTTCTGATGCAGCGGGCAATAGAATTTCAAGACGTAACCGTTCTTGTCGGCTTTTTTGAGCGGCCGATCCGGATACAACTGGATATTTCCGATTTCAGGTTTACGAGGCATAATGATTCAGAACAGGGGACTATTCTGCCTCATCAGACTTGGTGTGGGAATTATTTTCTAAATGCAAAATCAGATTGTGGCCTGTCACCCAACGCGTGTGTCCAATAGTTGCATACGGCAGACCTTCATCGAGCATCTTGTCCCAGAACCGCTGTGAAATTCCGAGACGTTGCAACACCATCGCCTTGCTGTAGGCTTCCGCCGAGTGAATGACTCCACCAGTGTTTCTATTCATGACACTATTCTCCTGATAGCGATTCAAAATTGGGAAATGGAAAAGTGGGACGGTGATTGAGTTTTCAATCACCGTCCAGGAACGAATCAGTCCGAGCGTCAGTCCAGAATGATTTCGGCCTCAGCCCGTTCGACGTAGCCCTGTGCCATTTGCAAAACGCGGACTGCTTGCGGTAATTCCGCCAGGTTGAAGGACGCAGTGTATTTCACTTCGTCGGCATCCTTATAACGTTTCTGCACGCTGACACTTCGGATCGTAATCGGGCCTTCGTCTGTTTCGATTTCGTGAGCGAAGACCGAAGCCGACACAAAACCGATACGGAAGACTTTTTCTGGCGGGTTGTTGTTACTTCTCTTGGTACTTTTTTTAGCCATCGGCTCAACCTTTCTGAGGAAAGAACAATTGTGGGTTATGAGTCACGATAAACCGACAACCCGTTAGATTCGCTTTTGTCTACACGATGCAGACCGTGAACGACAATGCCACGGGTTTGCAAGGTGCGCAAGGAGATCGTGGGCGTTTTCAACAGGGAGGTCTGGGAATTTTTCAAATCGAAAAAAGGGTGATGAGCGGGGGAGTGATTCCCGCTCATCGAATTCGATCCATTAAGTGAATCATTAACAGCCATTCACAACGCTTGGTACGCCTTGCGGCGACGCTTAACGAAGCTATCGGCTTCCTACTTTGAGAGTAGGGAAGTGCGCAATTACGGTTGCTTAACTCTACATTTCACATTGTCGCAGTCTTCCACTGCATTGCCGATGCACCCACATTCACACTTGCGGCAGAAACCCCAACAATAGTAGCCGTCCGCCGAACCACCGCAGCATTTGCAGCGGATTGCATTCTCGATGTTGTAATTTCTGATACACCGAAGGCAGGCAGTGTCACTCATGGTGTTTCTCGGATCTTCACATTCGAGAACGTAAATTCCGGAATATTCCCAAAACTCACGATCACAAAAACAACAATTTCCGAAGAAACGGTGCGGATCAGTTGTACCGATTCCACCCCGATTGCTGCATTCTTCACAATAAGCGAAGTCTTGCTGATCTGGCTTCCGAGAAAAAGGGTCTGACCACACCGCTCCGTGGTAAAGCGGATTCTCCGGTGTGTCCTTACATTTACAGTACGTGCAGTTGTCCATAACAAAAAGGGAAAGGAAATTACTCCCCGGCCTCGAATGCCGGGGGGAGGGGACTGCACCTCGCCCTACTCTCCACCGTCCGTAATCGGTGGAAGGCAAGGCTTCGATACAGTGAATTTGGCGGAACGACCGAGAGGGCGATCGTTCCGAAATTCTTTGTTCCCACTCCAGTTTTTCTGGTTTGAGCAAACTCAAACCAGAAAAAACCTCCACCGTAGCGATAACATCCTTATGCATCGTTCTTCTCCTCGGGTTTGCCACCGTTTTCAATGAATTCCCATGCTTTGATGAGAGCCATTGAAGCTGGCAGTAAATGTTCCGGGAATAAAACGTGCGTTCGCTTTGTCTCATTGCCGTCCCGGTAGGAACGGGTGAGACTGACCATCCACGTTTCGCGTGGTTTACCGTCGGCAGAGGGAATCTGCTTGGGCCAGACAGCAGCACTGATGCCACTGAATTCCACACGACAAATGGGTGGTTGTTTTGCTTCCTTAACCTTGTTAGTGGTGTTAGAAACTTTTGCCGGTGTTGTTTTCTTGTCATTTTCCATAATGATCTTGGGAGTAAAGAAATTAAAATCCGTCAAAATGACGGGACGAAAGACCTGTCTCAATCAAATACCAAACCAACCCTCTCTGGTCGGGGCAAAGTTGAAACCGGCCGTTGCATCCAATAAAAGTTGATGAGCGAGGGAGAATAACCTGCTCATCGAGTTGGATTCCTGATGGGAATCATGGTCAGCTTTAGAAAGCGTCTGGTACGTCTGAAAACGACACTTAACACATTCGCGAGCCTGCATCCGGAAGTTGACAACGGCAACTTCCGGATGACACACTGTTCTCACTCCTTCGGAATTGCTTCCGTCCTGATGCTCAGACCATCAGAAATGCGATTCCTACCACCAAATGCAGAGCCAGGAGGCTCAATTCAAGTCCCATGCCCGGGAGGACACGGGGCTTGTTGGATTTGCGAGCTGGCTGTGAAGCCCACTCAATGGTCTGAAACAAGTTTCGCCACTTTCCTTCCTGTTTTTTGAACTGAGTTGCCTGCTTCTGAAAACAGCTTAAGTCTTCGAGAAGTTTTCGTCTCTGTTCTGTCAACCGATTCCAGTCATCAGCAAGGTCGACCTGGCGGGCGAGCAGTTGCATGTTGACAAGAGTGGGCTGTTTCCAAAATTGAAACCAGTGTGGTTTCGCAATAACAATCGGGGCCATCATTTTGGAATCGACATCGTGTCGCACTGTGGTTGGTACGTGTTCCATACTATTAGGGGTGAAATGGGGTACAAAAACCGCCCGTAGGCGGACATCGAAGAAATTCGTTCCCGTAAAACGCTGCCGTGTCAGCATGTACGAAAGATCTCGAACTTTCTGGATGTATTCGATCCGGTCATGCCGGAGTTGATTCATTTGAAAGGCACGCAATGGACTGATATGCAGTCTTGTGTGCTGTTGCCCAAACCAAAACAGTCCGGCATTGCCGGTTCGTAAAAAACAAAACAACATACATGGGAGGGAGTACGACTTATGCTCTTCTGACCAGAGGAAGAAGAGTGGAAAACCATTTGACAGCGGCAGGCATATGGCCGGGAGCTGACGGATGGTTTTCCGGGGGTGTCGGGGGCGATCTAGCCCCGACCTCACAGGTTGACTCGGTACCCCCCTGGAAAGCTGTGAGGTCGGGGATGGATTGAGCTTGCCGAATGACTGAGCCGACACCCTTAAGTCGTTGGTGGGCAAACAAATACACGTACAACCCACAAAACAGCCAGCGTATGTCGGGGCGGAGACCTGCCCGGAGACCCGGCAACAGGCTAAACAATCATGATTTTGAGACTGCCAACACATCGTCTACATCCTCTCTATTTAAAGTCGGTTCCGAAGAGATCGTTGAAACTGCTCTTGTATTAACCAATGGTTGAGGCTCGTCGGAATCGGTACGGTACCAGACCCGTTCATGCAGGAATGTTTCCGGTGTTAATTCGGTCAGCGAGGCGAACCGCCAGAAATCCGCGCCTGCTTTTTTATGAAAAGCACGCCGTAATGCATCGCGCCGTTTTTCACTCGGTGCAACCATCACCACGGTGAACCGGTTGAGAGTCGTGGCCGGAAACTGTTTCCGATGCCGTTGTTGGCGATGGAGTTCCGTATAGCCGGGAGACTTCAACGCCGCGACACGATTGTGACTGTAGTTATCACGGTCTCGATCCTGCTCCAGATAAAAGACGCCACGATGCCCGTCTACTTCCAGCAGAAAACCGGAGTCCGGAGCACAGATGATTTTTTTAGGGGCCGTCTTAAGTTCTGAATACAAGCGAATTCGCTGTTTGGGATCAGAGTCCTCTGGATTGAGAAACTCCTGCTCGTTGCACCAGGTCACCAATTTGACTTCACTCTGTGTAATCGCTTTGTCGAGCAAAATGTGCGTGTTGGCGACGGCCAGATAATGATACAGGTGCATCGGCTGCGCAATGCTGGTCGGTTTCGCTAAATACCGATCATCTTCAAAATGCTCCGCTAAAAACTGGCACCCCTGCTTCGCCAGATGATAGACGGGCGCAGGTGTCTCATCGCGCGGATTGACAACCAGCATTCTTTGTTTGCTGATATAACCATCCCGCACCAGCGCCGAGAGACGCCGGCGTGAAAGCCGACCATCCACGTCGGTCGGATAACACTCCTGCTGGATCATGCGACGGTTCATCAGAAAATACCGTCCCAAAGCAGCAAGTACCGGGATGTCACGTGTGGTTATCATGGTTCACCTTCAATTGGGGAAAGGGTCATCACCGGTATCTTTTTCCGGCAATGCCAGCCCCAGATTTTTGATCATGGTTTCCAGTTCCGTTTGGTGTGCTTGCAACACCTCGCGCGGCGAAGGAAATATCTGGGCCAGAATTTGCAAGTATTGCTCGACATGTTGCGCCACAAATCTGGGCGACCATCTTGTGGGGTCCTGTGCGAGGGGGAACTGAATCTTCATCGGGTTCCCTGATCCGTAGGTTATCGCTTCTCCAATCTGGAGCGACGCGAGCAGCGTGGCATTCATCATCTGATGTTCCTGGGGAGTAAAATAGGTAATTCCGGTCACCACCGACCGCCACCGCAGTCGGGGAACCAGCGATTGTTTGAATGTCCTGCCAACCGTTTTGCCAACCGATTTGGACCAACTGCTGGAGGTTTGATGAGAGCTACCCCGCGAGCCTCCTT
>NZ_CP036269.1:2323013-2323725 GCF_007744675.1 Gimesia alba | reverse complement strand
TCCACACTTGAATCAAATTGTGGCGGATCTTTGATCGGCTGACTGTCACCGCGACGAAAGAGTGACTCATAGGTCTTCAACAACCAAGAGAGTTGCTCTGCTGTTACAGGTTCAAACTTACCGGGTTCAACCTCTGTAAGAATCTTGATGCACGTATGATCGAATTGGTCATCTAAAAGCAATCTGGCCACATAGCCTGTTGAACTCGCTTTAGCTCGATGAAACCTGAATAGTTGATCAAACATTGGCTTTGTAGCACCATTAAGCTCGTAATTCCCAAATATCTCGTTGGCATAGTTTGTCGATGATCCTTTTCTAAGTTCCCCCAATGCTTTACCGCAGAGCAGTCGATCCGATATACCAGCCTGATTCACGACAATGCGTAAAATTAATTCAATCAATTCACACGCGCCTTTTTGCGGGCTTGAATTGAACGACTTTGGATTTTCTAGTGGCTTATCTCCTGGTTTTGGATTGACGCCCAGCAATCCCGGATACTCGAACTCAGTCTTTATCCAAGCCTTATTAATGTCTGGTTCCACTTCTTTCGTCAAATCATGGATCTGAGCTAACGATCGGAAGTAGACTGTCAAACTTCCTTTTTTTGGCTTCTGGCTCTGATTTTTCATCCCCCAATTTTCCCCCGCGATCCCCCTTTTTTGAATTTTCTTTTATTAATCTCCCATAAAACAAGCGAAAAAACAAGTCACAT